>NZ_JBNGOS010000003.1:0-259514 GCF_050589685.1 Saccharicrinis sp. 156 | reverse complement strand
CGTTCTGGTGAGTTGAAGTGATGCAACGAAGTGTCTTGTTTTAAAGTAATTTCAAGGTGTAATAGAATTTCTAATGCCTATTGCGGGTTAAACGGATGTGAATGTCCATGAATACGTAGAATTAAGAATAAAAAAAAACTCCGATATCTGGGAACAATCGGAGTCAGTCATATCTTCAAGTAATTTTAATCAACCGGTAATTGCCTTTTAAATGTTTCTTCTAACGATATAATAGTCTCCGTAGATGAAATACCTGTTATGGATTGTAGTTTATCATGTAACATGCGTTTTAAATCTTCGTTGTTTTTGGCATAAATTTTAATGAAGATAGCATACGATCCGGTTGTATAGTGACATTCCGTGATTTGTGGAATTTCGTGTAACATCTCAACCACTTTATCGAACAGACTTGCCTTTTTTAGAAAAATACCCATAAATGCACAGGTGTGATATCCTATTTTTGCCGGGTTGATAATAAATTCAGAACCCTTGATTACTTCCAAATTCATCAAGCGTTGTATTCGTTGGTGAATGGCTGCACCTGATACTTTACATTCCCTTGCCACTTCCAAAAAAGGAATACGTGCATTTTTTATGATAAGAGATAATATTTTTTTATCTAAACTATCAATTTGTCGGCTATCCATGATTTACTTGTTGGTTATAATTTGTAGTTTTTTAATTGGTTTTTATAATAAATCGGCACTAAATTATAAAACCAACTCCTAATATTCAACAAAAATTGTCATATTTATTAATTTAATATTAATTAATTTCGGATATTGCTTATAAATTATAAGCACTTGCAGATGTGCTTCGATACTCCGAGGCAGGTATGCTTCAAAATCAAAGCGTTATCATGTTTGGTTTTGGTTTGCGCAAGTTAGGGGCAGGCATACAACGCAAGTGGATTATTTTTTGAAAAAATATAGGAAATAACAGCTATTCCTCAAATATTTGCTGATTTTGAACCTGTTCAGTGGGAAACTGGAAGACCCTTAGGTCAAATTCGGGGATAACCGCCAAAATGTGGTCAAAAATATCTGCTTGAATAGATTCATAGTTGGCCCATGCCTGATCATTACTGAAAACATATATCTCTATAGGTAAACCTTTCTCATTGGGTTGCAGGTGGCGAACCAGAAAGGTCATCTTATTGTGTATTTTGGGATGGTGAGTAAGGTAGCTTTCCAAGTATTTTCTGAAAATGCCCAGATTGGTCAGGTTTCTTCCGTTAATAGCGGATGATTCATCAATATCAAACTGCTGATTATATTCTTCCAACTCGGTAAGCTTATCTTCAATGTAACCTTGCAAGAATTTTACCTTCTTAAATTTATCAATCATCTTGGGAGTGCAGAATTTTACCGATTTCATATCGATATTAATGGAACGCTTAATGCGTCTACCTCCCGATTCCTCCATTCCTTTCCAATTAATAAAACTCTCGCTAACCAAGGCGTAAGTTGGAACGGTGGAAATGGTTTTGTCCCAGTTCTGAATTTTTACCGTGTTTAGGGTTATTTCTAATACCGTCCCGTCTGTATTGCGAGACGGCATTACAATCCAGTCGCCCGGCTTAACCATATTGTTGGCCGATAATTGAATACTTGCCACAAAACCAAGAATAGTATCTTTAAAAACCAAAATTAAAACAGCCGCAATAGTTCCAAGTCCAATAAATACCTCAGTGAGCTTTACCCCGAAAATGATAGAAACTATAATTAAAATACCTACCAGAGTTATAACTAGTTGAATGCCCTGAACATACCCTTTAATAGGTCTGTCTTTGCTATAAGGTTGAACGTTGTAAATATCTTGTGTGGCTTTTAAAAACGAATCTACCATCAACAATATAACCACTATAAAATAAGATGAAACGATATTGTTAAGTAGGCTGTAGGCTTGCGGATAGGGCTTGAAAATTAAATCGGTAAACGCGTAAATTACCAATGCGGGAACTATTAATGCAGTTCTGCTAATCAAGTTACGTTTTACATAGAAATCGTCGTATTTCGATTTGGTTTTCGACATAAAGCGTTCTACCGTGTGCACCAAATATTTTTTTGCAAAAAAGTGAGCTGCTTTTGCAAGAAGGATGGCAAGGATAGACAAAAGAGCAACAGTTAAATAACTGATTACTTCATCGCTAAGGCCGGTACGTTGCATCAGGTTATCAAAAGATGATTTTAAACTTTCGACGTCAACCTGTGCTTTAATGATGATATCTGACATTGAGCAGTATTTTTAAATTCAATTATTTGTACATTGTTCAACATACAAAAGTAAAAGTAAAATTGTTCCAACATGAAACAGATTGTATTAATTCTTCTTTTTTTTCTTAACCTGGGTTATTTATCATATGGTCAGTTTCAGGAATATTTTGAGAATGGAAGTTTACGAATTGATTTTATATTAAGTGGGAATGCGAAAGAAACCCATGCTTCGATTTTTGAGTTAAAGAAAGAACCGTATTTTGGAGGTACATTGCTTAAAACGATTGATCAGTTTGAATATGGCGAGTTTAGAATTGTTGTGAAGGATGCAGAAAGTAAGGAAGATATTTATACGCGTGGCTTTTGTTCCTTGCTTGAAGAATGGCAAACAACAGAGGAGGCTGAGTTGGTGGACAAGAGCTTTTTTCAAACACTGACTGTACCATATCCGAGGGATAATATTTTAGTATCCATTGAAAAAAGAACGAGAAACGGGGCGTTTTATGAGTTATTTCACGCAGAGATAAAGCCTAATGATGATGGCGTATCTAAATCTCATCTTAAAAACATCGGCACACATAAATTAATAGATAATGGTTCAAAGGATGAATGTATAGATATTGCATTTATCGGGGACGGCTATACTAAGGACGAGATTGAAAAGTTTCACGACGACATCCTCAGATTGAGCAATTACTTATTTACACAAGCTCCCTTTGATAAATTCCAAAAGAAATTTAATATTTGGGCCGTGGATGCTATTTCGGAAGAATCAGGAGTAACGGATCCGAGAAAAGATATATGGAAGGATACGGCTTTGCGATCAAGTTTTAATACGTTAAATTCAGATCGATATCTGGCAAGTACAAATACCTTTTTAATCAGGGATTATGCCGCTTTGGTACCATACGATCAGATATATGTTATTGCCAATACCGATAAATATGGGGGAGGTGGAATCTATAATCATTTTTCGCTGACTTCCGTGGATAACCACCGCTCCTTAACGGTTTTTATACATGAGTTTGGACATGCCTTTGCCGGCTTAGGTGATGAGTATTACACTTCGGAAGTGAGTTACAGCGATTATTTTAACCAAGCCATTGAACCATGGCAACCTAATTTAACAACACTAAAAGAATTTGAGGGCAAATGGAAGGATATGATTGATTCTTCAACACCTGTTCCAACGCCTGCCAAAGAAAAATACTTTCGTAAAGTTGGCGTTTTTGAAGGAGGTGGATATGTGGCAAAGGGTGTTTATCGTCCTGCATATGATTGCAGAATGAAATCGAACGAAGCCCGCGCGTTTTGTCCTGTATGTCAGCGTGCCATTGAAAAAATGATTCTATTTTTAACGGATTAAAGTTTACATATTACTGATTAAATAATAAAAAATGCAACATCAGGTAAAAAACAAGAGATACGACGAAATGCTTTACCAGCGATGCGGTAGAAGCGGAATTAAACTGCCGGCAATATCCTTAGGATTATGGCATAACTTTGGCTCGGTAGACGTTTTTGAAAATGGAAAGGCCATTATTTTCGAAGCTTTTGACAAAGGGATTACGCACTTTGATCTGGCCAATAACTACGGTCCTGAACCCGGAAGTGCCGAAGAAAACTTTGGAAAGGTACTGAACAATCACCTGAAAGCTTATCGCGATGAGTTATTGATTTCTACCAAAGCCGGATATTATATGTGGCCTGGCCCATATGGAGAATGGGGTTCACGTAAAAATTTAATTTCCAGCCTGGACCAAAGCTTAAGGCGAATGAAACTGGAGTACGTGGATATTTTCTACTCACATCGTTTTGATCCTGATACACCCTTGGAAGAAACCATGATGGCGCTGGATCATGCTGTAAGACAAGGGAAGGCATTGTATGCGGGTATTTCTAATTATCCGGCGGATAAAACCCGTGAGGCAGAATCCATTTTGCGCGAATTAGGTACGCCTTGTTTGATTCATCAGGCACGGTATAGCATGTTTCAGCGATGGGTTGAAGAGGAGTTGCTGGATGTGGTTGATAAACGAGGTATCGGATTGATTGCCTTTTCGCCTTTGGCACAAGGTTTATTAACCAATAAATACCTGCAGGGCATACCTGAAGGATCACGCATGACACGAAACCTCTTTTTAAAAGAAGAGCATCTGACACCGGAAAAGCTGGAGGTGATAAAGAATCTGAACGAATTGGCCGTTAACCGTGGTCAGTCACTTGCGCAAATGGCGATAGCCTGGTTATTGAAAGATCCAAGGGTAACATCTGTTCTGATAGGAGCGAGTTCCGTCCGTCAACTAAAGGATAGTGTGGAGAGCCTGAAAAATCTGGAATTCAACAGAGACGAATTGGCAAAAATTGAAGATGTTTTAAAAATGTCAGCGCAGATATAAAATACCAATTAGGGACAAAGAGCACTGGGAAACACCAGGTTATTTCTAAGTATACCTTAGTGAACCTGGTGCCTTAGCGGTGTTTGTGATATCAATCCAAATACTTATCTTTTACCATTCTGCTCCGCTTAATCATATCTGCCGACTGCAATATTTTGCGTTTTAAATCTTCGGGATAATTTGGATTGTCCTTAAAAAAGTAATCAATGATTTTTTCCGCTTCAAGGGAACCATAACCCCCCAGCGTATTGTTTAACCATCCAATAGGGAAAAATATATCTCCGGTTTCTTTGATGGTTTCTGTTAAATCAAGTAAAACTTCTAAGTATTTTATCGAATGTTCGTTTCGGTAGGGATGGTGCAAAAAGGAAAGTGCAGTCAGAACCCAATTTTCTTGTTTTCGGTTGGCTTCTGATTGCAGTCCGGTAACAAATTTATCCAAATCGGTATTGTCCGATGAAAACACAGGACTAACAAAAAGCATTTTGTTTTTTAATTCTTCATCTTTGAGTTTGCCCGTATAAGAAATAACAAACTGTTGGTCTAACGTTTTATCTTTCAGTGCGAGGTTTAATACAGCAGCGCTTACATCCCGTTCGGAAAGTGAGGCTCCATATACCTTTTCCCGTTTAATCACCTGTTTGAGTTTCTTTAGACCGGATGGGGTAGCGACTATTTGTGACCATGCATTAAAAAGTAACTTTTTTGTTCCGGTGGATCCTACAATACTGATTTGGTTGAATAGGGTTTGTTCTATGCTATTACCAAGTTCTGTTCTTAATTTTTCGGTGGTAAAACGCCAAAATACATCCACAAGTTGGTTACAGGCTAAAGTCAATATTTGTTCGTTATTTTCGTTGGATACCATAGTCTGTAACATATTTAAGTATCGGGAAGGAGCTATTTCTCCATGCATAAAGTTTTCGAAAAGCTGAACCAACATTGCACCTCTTGCCAACTCATCAGCCAATACATGAATGTTGTTAATGGCATATTCCAACGAGATATCATCCATTAAAAATAAACCATACCCGCCTTCGTTGATGGTGGGAAGTATAAATTCAGGTTGAATGTTTACATCTTCGATAGCGGTTTTAGCCGATAATAATTCAACCTCCTCATTTATTTTTTCCGAAGCATTGATTCTGCAATATTGGATTCTTTGTGGCCATACTTTATTGGTATCTCCATATTCAGGTTGTTGGTTAATAACCAACTGCTTATTTTCAAAGTTGAAATTAATAATGGGGCGACCTGCCGCATAGGTCCATGTATTGCTCCAAAGTTGCAAATCATATTCCGACAAATCATTTAAAATCTCCATTAAATCGTACCAGGTAGCATTCGCATAGCTATAATCCTTCAAATATTTACCCAATCCTTTGCGAAGCTGTTCTTTGCCAGTCAGGTTCTCCAGCTGGTTCATCATAATGGGCGCTTTATGATAGATGATGTTTCCATACATGGAGCCTGCATCGTTCAGATTAACAAGTTTTTGTTGGATGGGGTTGGCGGCAATGGTTCTGTCTACCGAATAAGAGGCGGGAAAGTGGCTGGTTAAAAAGGTGAGCTTGTGATTTAATGCGGGGAACTGTTCTTCCACAATTTTATCGGCCATGAAATTGGCAAACACTTCCTTTTGCCATACCCCGCTAAACCATTTCATGGTCACTAAATCGCCAAACCACATGTGGGCTGTTTCGTGTGCGATAAGCTGAGCTCTTCGTAGTAATTGTTGTTGGGTAGGGCTTTCGCTCAGAAACAACAGTTCCGAGCGATAATATACAGCCCCCGGGTGTTCCATACCTCCAAACTGAAAGGAAGGAATACATACCAAATCATACTTGGAAAATGGGAAATCTACTTCGGTATAATCTTCCAACCAGTTTATTGAATGAAATACCTGGTCGAAAATAGCAGGCGTATTTCTTATTATCTTGTTAGAGTCTGTTTCCATATGGTATATGGAAATCTCCCTTCCGCTTCTTTTTTGTGTTGTTTTTTTTAACTCCCCTACAGCAAAAGCCCACAGATAGGTGCTTATTGGTTTGGAGGAGGCAAAACTAACCAACTTTCTGTTCTTGGATATATCTTCGTAATACTCAGGTTTACCATTGGTTATAGCTGTTAGGTTTTTGGGCATGCTGATGGAATAAGAAACTTTGGCTTTTAAATCCGGTTGGTCGAAGCATGGAATAGCGGTCCGGGCTCTGGCAGGTACAAAAAGAGAATAGAAATAGTTATCATTGCGATTGAGCGCACCGTTACCCAGAATAAAAGTGATTTCTAATTTGTTTTTACCTTTTTGCAAAAAACGTGGCGGGATTACTAAATGCTCGTTTTCCAGCTTGAAAAACGCTTTTTCGTCGTTCACCAATACGGCTTGTATTTTATCGGTAGTGCTTACAAAATCCAGCACCAGTGGAGTTTTAGAATTCTTTTTGTTTAAGGAGATAAGCGCAGTGCCTTCAATATCATTTTGCATCGAATCTGGAATTGTAAGTTCCAGCTTATATTCGATGTTGGAAATATCGTTAAATCTTTCTTCCGCCAATGCAAGAGAAACACCCGATTCTAATGGTTTGGGTTCGGGATTTCGACAACTAAAAAAAACAATTCCACTAATGATTGTTGCTAAAGCGAACAAATACTTCATATTTATAAACTTGATGATTGAATATCAAATATAGTGAATAATATAGTACTTAAAGACAATAAGATTGTTCCAACTTTTTTATTTTTACCCCACCAATTAATATTGTAAATAAGATTCCACGAAAAATAGATGAGAAGAATAAAAATTCTTACCAGGATTACTTCATAACTCTTTTTGTTTCTAACTATCCTCATCTTTTTTTCAATAAAACTACCTGAGTCAGTTAATCAAGGAGTTATCGTGGTTATTGGTGGTAGTGACGTCCCAACAGCAGTTTTATCAAAATTGAATGGGTATACTCACTATTAGTATTTATCGCTTTTTTTGATTTGGTTGACCATTTCAATTAAAAATAAAGTTTCCTCAATTACTAAGATTAAGTATTTCTTACTATTATGTTGTGTAAATTCGATCCGTATAATGAAATAGGGATGGACTATGTTCTTAATTATTAAGCTAATATTCTTACAGTAATCTTGAAAGGGGTTATTGTCTACTTTACACACAAATCCTGACTGTTGCCGTATTTCAATGCCTTTACTTTTCATTTATTCTGCGAAAGCAAAACAAATCACTAGATAGCCGAAAATATTACTTATTCGTAATATTTGAAACGGGTGGGGACGTTTTATATCTTAAAAATAAATACTAACCCTGACTTATGGGAGCTTTGTCAAAAAAATATTGACTTTGCCTTCGAAAACTTGGAAATTTATACGATGTTATAATCAAAAAAAACACTGTTATGAAAAAAGAAATATACCTTTCGTGGATACTAGTGATGTCGCTTTTCGTAATCACATCTTGTACCCAACAACAAGAAATGAATGAGATAATTTCTGACTCCGCAGATTTAAAAAGTGGACACCTCGATGAATGGGAATATATGTCAACAAACAATTGGTATTATACGACCCAAGATCTTGAAATAGAAACATGTGAGGAGGCTGATTTCTTTCCATTTTTAGGAGCTGCGATGGTATCAATTTTCAACGATATAGATTTCCTCTATATAAAAGTAACTGCAGAAGAAAGCTGGCAAATACATTATCTTTCTTTAAACATGTTTAGTGAAGGAGAAACGCCTAATGCAAATTATGGATCATTCCCTTACCAAAAACACTTTTCTTCGGATCCAAGACCAGAGATTGTGATTTATAAAATTCCCAAAATCATTGAATGGTCAGAATGCATTAAAATAAATATCAAAATCAAAATGTATAATCCTACAACTAGCAGATATTGGTGGGTAACCTCGGACAATACTTATAGTTATAATTATTATTTAGATTACTGTCTTAAAGAATGTAACCCATGTCCTCCAGAAAAAGTGGGAGACATTATAGCTGCCCAGCACTACGACGTGGGAGATCTTGTGATTTGGGAAGCAGATGACAAGCTTTATATTAATTATCAACTTGGTGGTGAATACACACTTGATGAAGCACATGTTTATGTAGGTTGCATTGAAGAAATGCCTGCCACTAAAAAGGGCAGTCCTAAAAACGGGAACTTCCCATATCATATTGAAGACTTTGATAATGGAATATTAATGATTCCACTGGCGGATCTCGAAAATATTTGTAAAGATGAAAACGGATGTTGGCCGATTGCTGCCCATGCCGTGGTATCTAAAACGATGGGTAATGAAAAATGGGAAGAAACAGCATGGAGTACAGGAACCGAATTTGATGGCAAAAATTGGGGATGGTATAGCACTTATTGTCCATGTGAGTAAAAGAAATTATCATTTAGAAAGAAGCTCCCTTCAAAAAAAGGGAGTTTTTTTATTATTTTATGATCAATTGAAGATTAATAAATATATGCAGTTCAATAAAAGTAACTTTCCTTTCATACTTGCCGTTGTCTTTTCTGTAAGTTTTTTTTGTGTTCTAACGATGACTCAGCAGATTTAGATGATGAACAAAACGGTCAAGTCAAAGATTCTACTAATATCCTGAATGACACAATTCTTATGGAGGACAGAGTCTTTCTGCATTTAAACGATTTGCACCCCAATATTGATGCAATTCCTTAAATATCGGCCGTTTTTAATAGGCGTAGGGATACCGGTGATAATGTTTATGTTCTTTTGGCAGGAGATATTTTTAGTGGTAATCCATTGGTAGAGACGTATGATAAGCTCGATATCCAATCATTGATTTTATGGATAAAGTTGGTTTTGATCTTTCTGTAATAGGAAACCATGAGTTCGACTAAGGAGAGGAAGAACTAAACTAGCGTATTTAGCAAGCTGAGTTTCCTTTTAAATTTGTCAATATTGACGCTACCGCAGGGGACTTAGGTCAAACAATAACCACTGTGGTATGAAACTCTGATATCGGAAAAAGAATTTGAACCGGTGATGTTGGGAATGAAACTGGTGAAAAAGTAGGAGAAAAGTATATTTCATCAATTCATTCCGACAAGGAGGAAGGATGTTATTTCCCTTATTATAAAACGGGATTAAGAAGTATACCCATCTAAAAAAGAATGATAATATATTTGTGATTTTATCACATTTAGAACTTGGTTCCATGAAAGCTTAGCCGTGAATAATAATGAGTTAGACGTAGTTGTTGGAAGTCGCACGCATTCAGCTGTTTCGCAACCCCAACTATTCAACAATGCTTTGATTTGTCAGGCCGGATCATATACTCTTACCTAAAAATACAATGCGGACTTTTCTTTTCAACATTATGGGGTATAACAAGTTCATTTTCACAAGGCGATATATTTGTAAAGGATGTTTATCAGAACGATCCGTTTAGAAACGAATTAATGATATTTAATTTATCCTATTATGAACTATTTACTTTTATCAAAAACAGTAATCCCAGCGATTTAAAAGTGTCGGGTATACTTATCACCCATCAAACGGTTACATAACACTTACGATTTTGATGGAAATTTGTTAGACCAGAGCAAATCGTATAAAGTGGCCATGAACTCCTACATCTCCGTATCCTACAATTTTGATCATGGCGATGTAGGAGCGTCAACCGGAGAAGCATCAGCCGATGTTCTGATTGAGTATGTCGAACACAAACAGGAAATGGATTACAAAGGTGTTCAAAGAATTTGTTGAATGAAATATTAAACCAAACCACCCAGTAACGCCCCTTTTTTGTGTAAATCGGATAGAAAAGATTGAAGATGTACTTTGAGTGGTTCAAAATCTGTTAAGCCAAAAACGGAAGATATTAAAGGTAATAGGGATTCCATAGATTGAGGCTGCTCATATAGCTTTTCAATCACAAAAACGTGCAGCGGTGAGATGTTAAGGAATTGCACACTATCGGTTTCCCGGTTTCGAAACACAAAAATAAACCATTCGCCCTTTTTAGAGGCAGCTTCATCCGCATTCAAAGCATGAACAGGATATTCTAGTTTAAGCAGACTATATTCTGGCGTCAATACTATTTTATCAAAAAGCAGGTTTACATCTTTTTGGTAAGCCAAAGTAACTTTTTCCATCGCAGTATGTACCTCTATCTCCACCCACTCAATTAACAGTAAATCGTTTAAAGCAGGCTTATTAAATTTATGGGCATAATTAGCCTGTACCACAAAGTCCATAAATTCTTCGGGAAGTTCCCATATTTTGGGTGTTTGGCAATCGTGCTTTTCAAAAAATTCATCGACTAGCTTAAGCCACTCATCCTCATTTAACCATTCCAAAGTAATAGGATAAGCCCTTTCCAAAGTGTTTTTTACATTGCCCAAAACCAGTCGCCTATAATGACTTGCCCGCTCCTTGTTCACACCGTTTATTTTAACATACCTACCGGTACGGCAATATTCCGACAGTTTATGTTGTATTTCAATTGTTTCCGAATTAAGATGCATGACATACCTCCCAACTTTTATGCGTGATTGATTTTAATTTGCCAAATTCTTCAACAATGCCATCAAAATCTTCAAAATTAAAATCTCTTTCCAACAATACAGGAACAGGTTTCATTTTGTTGATGGTATACCCAAACAATTCGTACACCGGGTCAATAATCGGTTGTCCGTGTGTATCGATAATCAAATCGTCACTTACTTTTTCGTGTCCAGCCATGTGAATATAGGATACCTTGTTCAAAGGCATTTTATCAATAAATTCCTTGGCATTGTACCCATGATTAAAACTATTTACATAAATATTATTCACATCCAGCAAGAGCCCACAACCCGCCTCCTCCACAATTGACCTGACAAAAGTAGCTTCATCCATCTGGGCTCCGGGCGAAATGTAATACGATACGTTTTCGATGGCTATTGTTCGCTCCAGAATGTCTTGTACCTCTTTAATCCTATCAACAATGTGCTTTATGGCGTCGTCCCTGAAAGGAACAGGTAATAAATCGTACAAATGTGCATTTCTACTTTTTGTATAGGATAGATGTTCCGAGTATATTTTAACTTTGTAACCCTTAAAGAACGTTTTCAACTCCTTTAAAAAGTCATAATCCAGTGGTTCCGCACTTCCAATGGATAAAGATAACCCATGGCAGGTGATGGGATACTTTTCCGCAGCTTTATCCAACACTTTTTTCCAGTAACCCCCCATACCCATCCAGTTTTCCGGAGCGAACTCAATAAAATCAGGATTAAATGTATCGTTATGCAGAAACTCTTCAGCGATATCACGCCGAAATCCAACACCTACCTTCGCTATAGTTTTTTCCATTATATTAAAACTTTCATGATTTATGGGAAATACCGATCGACAGGACATCATCTTTTCCAAAGATTTAAACTTTAGAAAGGATAGCGCCTTTCACAAAAAAAAGCTGTTGCCTGAACAATCGGGATGCGATTGCCTCAACTTAAGAATCAAAAAAAACATATTGGTCGCATCTGCATCCATATACCCAAACAACAGCAACTCCGCACTACTACCCAATTAATCCGCCATGTACATTAGAAATCCTGTTACGCAATTAAGCAGCTTCAAAGCAAAGCGATTCACTAACTTGCTTCAACTCACCAGAACGGAGTTGTGCCTCCTTTCAGCAACGCCTTGTTTTATGGTAGTTTAGTCTCATTACGTACCACCGATGCATAATCCGGGTTAATGCAAAAACAATTTATGCTTCCTTCCGCATCCTATCATTCACAATAAAGCGTTTTGCTTTGGGCAGTATTCGATTTATTCATTGCATGTTAACGTCCGTTAAAGCGTTTTTTTGTTCAGAATATTGAAAAATACCGTAACTATTCATCTCCGCCACAGGTGTTCTCGCCACACTTGCTCTCTCCGGTTTTCTCTTTACTTTCTTTTTTGGTTTCTTTCGGCTTTTCGCCACATTTAGCCTCTGAGGTTTTTTCGCTTTTCTCGGTTTTAGATTTCTTTTTGGCTTCTTTTTTATTTTCCTCCCCACATTTTCCTTCGCCACACTTTCCCTCACCACATTTGGCTTCACCAACCAAATAATCTCCGGAACCCGCATTTTGTAAGTCAACCGGTGAGCCATATTGTCCTAAAAGCTCTGCTCTTAGCTCAGAACCATTCCCCATATGCTCGTAGTTAAACAAGTTACCCGAGTTGGCCATAACCGGCATTGTGCCTGCAATCATTCCACTTATTACAACACCTTTAAGGATACTCCTTTTTTCTGATTTCATAATCACGTTATTTTAAGATTAATAGATTCGATATTCTTTTATGTATATATTGTCGACTTATTGGTTATAGCCTTACATTTCATATGTATTTTTTTCTCAGGTTTTTCCAACTCATTCTAATTAACTTTCTTTGCAAAAAAAAATAATGGATATCAAAACACTAAAACATCCTATATTATCCCTATTCCCAATTGTTGTATTTTTAATTCTCTACCTGGTTTCATCTGTTATTTCCGGTGATTTTTATAAGATGCCGGTTCCCGTGTCATTTTTAGCAGCCTCGGTGGTTGCTTTGGCCATGAACACAAAAAGGAAGTTCAAGGACAGAACCGAGACCTATTTGAAAGGCATGGGCAACGCTGGAATTATGATGATGTGCCTGATATTTATTTTGGCCGGGGTGTTTGCTAATTTGGCTAAAACAATGGGTGCGGTGGATGCAACGGTTAACATTGGTTTAAGCCTTCTTCCTGCCAACATTTTAATAGCCGGTATATTTGTAATTGGTTGTTTTATTTCTTTATCGGTAGGAACTTCCCTAGGAACCGTGGTAGCTCTTACTCCCGTTGCCCTGGGTATTGCAGAACAAACCGGTATTCAACCCGGTTTGGCGCTGGGAGCAGTTATTGGAGGGGCCATGTTTGGTGACAACTTATCATTTATATCTGACACTACCATTGCAGCCGCCAGAACGCAAGGTTGCAAAATGAAAGATAAGTTTAGGGTGAATTTTATAATTGTTTTTCCCGCTGCTGTTGTTACATTTGTCATTTACCTTCTGATAAACAAACAGCAAAGTACTCCGCCTATTAACCTTGATATAGCGCACCAATGGTTAAAAATAACACCTTACCTGTTTGTGCTTGTAGCTGCTTTAGCTGGCATGAATGTGTTTCTGGTGTTAGTGGTTGGCTCAGTTTTGGCTATGATAATTGGTTTGTCTATAGGTAGTTTTGATACCTGGGGTATGGTTAATTCAATTGGTAACGGAATTGATGGTATGTCGGAGATTATTATTATTTCCATACTGGTGGGTGGAATGGTGGAAATAATCAGGTATAATGGTGGTATCGACTACATTATCAGGCTGATCGGTAAGAACACCAGATCGAAACGGGGTGCTGAATTTAGCCTTGCCCTGTTGACTTCAATAGTCAATGTTTTTACTGCCAACAACACGATTACTATTTTAATGGTGGGACCACTTGCCAAAGATATTTCTGCGGAATATGGAATAAAGCCGCGCAGATCGGCCAGTATTTTAGATACCTTTTCGTGCTTTATGCAAGGCGTACTGCCATACGGTGCTCAAATATTAGCAGTTATCGGACTGGCAGGGGCCAGTGTTTCCCCTTTTGAGATCATGCAATTTCTGTTTTATCCTTATTTGATGGGGCTTATCTCCATATTAGCCATTCTATTGGGCTTTCCGAAATTGAAGGATTAACAAAGTTCGCAAGTTGGTAAAGTGGTTATATCGTTAGAACCTTTTTATTCGGATCTGTTTATATCAACTTTACCATTTTTCTCACATATATAATATTCTTGGCACCATATTATTCTTTATGAAAAAACTTATAGCTCACACTTACTTTCTGGCCATAATAGCATGTTTACTTTGGTCAACAGCCTTTGCGGGCATAAAAATCGGATTGCAATACACTACACCATTACAGTTTGCGGGTATCAGATTCTTTTTGGCGGGGATATTAATCATTCCGCTTACCAAAAACAGTAAAGTGTTTTTGTCTGCTATTCAAACTAACTTTTGGCAAATCGTTAGGGTCTCGTTATTTCAGACTATTATACTTTACGGTTTGTTTTATTGGGGTGTTAGTTTGGTTCCCGGTGCTATTGCTGCCATCCTTATTGGTTCGCAACCACTATTTGCGGCCCTTGTATCGTCTGTTATGCAAAAGAACGATAAAATTTCATTTCAAAAACTGCTTGCCATATCATTTGGAATTGGGGGCATTGTTTTAATTGCATATCATAAAGGATGGGGCAGCAAGAATGGTTTGCAACAAATTTTGGGAATGGGCATACTTGTTTTAGCTAATATCTCATCAGGCATAGGAAATGTCTTTGTGGCTAAACAAAAAGGGAAAATATCATCAACCGTATTAAGTGCCTGGCAAATGAGCATTGGTGGTTTGGTGTTATTTTTATTTTCATTGTTATTTGAGCCCTTTTCAGGTTTCGATATGCCAACCGCCTACTTTTTGTCTCTGGGCTGGCTTAGTTTTTTATCTGCAGCCGCTTTCACCATCTGGTTTATGTTGCTTCAACGCCCCAATGTGCTGGTGTCGGATCTGAACATTTGGAAATTTATCATACCTATTTTTGGTGCTATATTAAGTTGGATTGTCATTCCTGGCGAAGAACCAGAATTCATCCCCATAATGGGGATGATCATTATAGGTGTTTCACTGGTTCTGTATAGTTTCGTGAATAGAAGGGCGGGAAAGTAACTCAGCCTAGTTGCAGAAATTGTTTTAACCCGCTATATGCATTAGAAATTCTATTACACATTGAAATTACTTTAAAACAAGACACTTCGTTGCATCACTTCAACTCACCAGAACGATGCTATGCCTCGTTTCAATAATGCCTTGTTTTATTGTACTTGCCATGCTCATGACGAACCTCCAATACATAATCCGGGTTTAACCTTAGGGTAAAGTGATAAGAAATGTGCACCTGTCCTAAATGTAATAAATCATTCAGAACGCCTAAGCAGTATCATTGGTGTCATATAATATAAGTAGAAGATCATCTTTGGCGTAAACCCGAAAACATTAAACAGATTGTTTTATCCTTGTTGGAAGATTGTATACGAGTGCATCAATGTCAATTCTGCCCGCCATATGTATTAGAAATCTATCACTGATGTTTTTCCGATTGCCCTTAGCAAATACATCTCAAAAAACAGAGTTCATAACAAAGTATGCTTAAGTGAACCTTGTGAGGTGGATGACCCAATTAAGAATTGGATTAAAAAATTTTACGAACTAGTTACCGGGTTGGCATTTATATAAAAACTAAAGGTGGTACCTTTATCGAGCTCTGATCGTACTATAATATCCCCTCCAAATAAAACGATAATATTTTTCACAATACTCAAACCCAGTCCCATACCTTTATGAACTTCTTTGTTTCTTTCGGCTTTTTGGAATGGTTGAAATATAAGCCCTAAATCTTTTCCCTCGATTCCTACTCCTGTATCTTCTACCTGAAACAAAATAGGTTTCATATTATTCTGGCCGATTCCTCTGACGCTAAAACCTATGGACTCGAGCTCGTTGGAGTCAACCTTTTTAACCACCAATTTTACATGTCCGATTTTGGTAAACTTAAAAGCATTCCTGATTAAATTGCTTAAAACTTGCTTTAAGCGTTGTTTGTCGGAATAAACATTTTCATCATCGCCAACCAACTCACAGTTCTCGTGGAACGTAACATCAGACGATCTATCCTCAAAACTCAATTCTTTCATGGTCTCTGCAATTAAGACGGGCACATTGACTATCTGATTGGTCAATTTAACGTTTCCTGTCTCTATTCGCGAAATATCAATAATATCGTCAATTAAGGTCAGCAGGGTTTCGCTACTTTGGCCAATGTGATGGATCAATTCTTTTTTCTGACCATCAGGAAAATCATCCAATTTAATTAAGCTGGAGAATCCGATGATAGCGTTCATCGGTGTTCTAATCTCATGGGAAAGGTTAGCCAGAAAAGCGGTCTTGAGCCTGTCGGACTCTTCTGCCTCCGATTTGGCTTTTTCCAGGTCTTTGGTTCTTATTTTTACTAAATCTTCGAGATAATTACGATGGACGTTAAGCTCTTCATTTTGCTTGAGTATCTCTTCTTTGGTATTTTTCAGCTCTTTATTGGCTTTGGATATTTCCTTGGTTTTTTCATTCACCATGTGTACCAAAACTTTCTTTTGGTTGACATACCATTTTATTCGAACCCTGAATATAAAATATATGATCAATGCAACGGCAAGGGCGATCAAGATTTTAAATCCAAGGGTTTGATAGAACGCTGGAATTACGACTATCTTTAATTGGGCATCTTTTGGGCTTTTAACACCATCATTGTTGATTCCTTTGACATGGAGCGTATAGCTTCCCGGTTTAAGGTTATTGAACATGATTGGATACGAAGAATAACTTTCTATCCAATTTTCATCATAACCTTCCAGCATCCATGAAATTCGATTATCCCGACTATGAGAGTAATTCAAAACAGATGGGTAAAATTTGATCTCCCTGGAATCTGAATGATTATATTTGACTACCGTATCGTTGATGTATAATACCTCGTCATAAATATCTGACATAAATATGGATGAGATATTTTTCTTGCTCCAGGCACTAATAACCGGGGGAGCTTTATAGTTGTTTTGATAGGTGTTGTTACGGTCAAATTCCACAAAACCATCCTGCCCCCCGAACAATATGGCTCCATCCTGGCCCATATAACAAGTACGCTGATTAAATTCATGAGAAAGATTTCCGGCCTCCAGATCGTAAGTTTTCCAGGTAAAATCATCGATATTTATTTTACTGACACCAAAATTGGAGCTTACCCACATAGACCCTGCCTTATCGTAAACAATACTATACACATAACTCTCCAGCTCTCCAAAGGCTAATTCGTCCGACACCTTATTTGTAACCGGATCGTAAAGCAATAATCCGGCTCCATAAGTGGCTATCCAAAATCGCCCTTTTTCATCTATCTCCAAATCAACAATCAGCCTGGGCTTCAGTTGGGTGTTTTTGTTGTATTCGGGAACTACTTTTTCCACCATCTTGGTCTCCAGATTAAATTTATACAGGGTCCCTGCCCGTTCCGCAAACCACAAATATTTCTTATCGATAGAGTAATGCAGAGAAACAAACTTGACAAAACCGTTATTTTCCTGTCTAAAGTCATGGTTGAAAAACTGATAAGCATGTGTTCTGGTATTAAATAAAACCAGACCATTTTGTCCTAATAACCAGATGTTTTCGCTTTCATCTTGAAGTGCGGCATTCAGATGGTTAATCCTATTCTCCATGACACCACATTGTTTAAAACGGATTAAATCGTGTTTTTCCGTTTGTAGATTATAATTGTACAATCCAATGTTACTTACTAACCATACATTCTCGGGGTCAGTTTGAAGGAATTGGTACGGATAGAAAGCATAAGGGTGATCAAAAGACGCAAAACCAACATCGTTTTTGGTCTTTTTATAGATTTTGCCGCTTTGGGAACTTATCCAATAAGTTCCCTGTGAGTCCTTAAAAAGCAATGCGACTTCGCTTGTTTTCCCTTTAGACAGCCTATTTACGTTAAATTTCTTATAGCTATTCTGGTGATAATCAAACTTTGATATTCCTTTCCGGGTAGCCACGAACAACACATCCTGATCGTTTATGTAGAGAAGATCTTTTATCTGGTTAGATATCAATCTATTGTCTCCGTCTTTCTGATCTGCCCGGTAGTTCTTTACTATCTTTCGTTCAACATCATAGTAAAGGAGTCCATCCTTAATGGAAGAAATCCAATAATTACCTTTCCTATCCTTTTCGATATCCAATAAAACAATTCCTTTATCTACTAAAAACTGTCGTTCTATTTTTCTGGTTGTTAAATTATACTTATATAAACCGTTGGCCATGGTGAACACCAGAAATCCATCTGGTTCTTCCAGTAATCCCCTAATCCTTGAATAATCAGCTCCGCTTTCGGCCAGTAAATTTCCTTCATGATCAAATTTAAAATCCAGGATATCCTGATATCTTCCATCAGACTTATCCACGCAGACCAGTCCTTTGGCACTGAGCACCCATAAAGACTCCGATCCTTTAATAATATCATAAATATATGTACGATCCGAAACATATCCGGTAGGAGTAAATTTACCCGTTGAAGGATTAAAAAAGTACAATCCGTTTAAGTAAGTTCCCACCAAAAAAACATCTTTGCTTATTTGATGAATACAACTGATTCGGATGGGTATTCCCTTATTATCCGAACCAATGGGAAAATGCACGTAGTCATTTTTGATTATATCAACCCGGTTAATGCCACCCCATAACGTTCCAACCCAAAAGATATAATCATTGATATCTTCCGTGATAAAGGTAATTGCATTGTCGCTTATTGCGGAACTGTCTCGCTTACCTTTTCTGAAAAGATCAAAGTGAACTCCGTCATAACGCATTAAGCCGTCCACAGAGCCGACCCAAATAAAACCTTTACTATCTTTGAACAGGGAAGTGATATTCAGGTGCAACAAGCCCTCTTTTTTAGTTATATTTTCAAATTCTCCATACTCCGATTGGGCAAGCAAAGGAGAACCCAATATAAGCAGCAAACCTATAAAAAGGGCAATTGTAAAAGTCTCTTTGCCAATCAGAATTTTTCTAACTCTCATCTATAAATTCCATACTTTATACAACGCGTCTCATCCCTGTTCAAGAAACGTAGGCTTGTGGATGTCCTTAAACAAATATAATCACAACAATTCTTTAACTACTTTTATCGCTAACATGTTACGTTAGATTGTAAAAATGCTATTTTTTTTCAAATAATTAAATTTTTCATGCATTTGGTATTAAAGAAAAATCCAATGTACAGCTTTCTACTGCTTCTGTGCATAACTATGATTGCTGGTTTGCAAGCATGGAGAACCGTGTTCAACAATTATGCGGTAGATGAAATTGGTATTACTGGGTTTCAAATAGGTATTGTTCAGTCTGTTAGGGAAATTTCGGGTTTTCTGGCCTTGTTAGTGGTGTACCTATTATTGCTTGTCAAAGAACACCGGTTGGCAGCATTATCTGTACTGGTAATGGGTGTTGGGGTCGGCTTTACGGGCTTGTTCCCATCTTTTGGAGGTCTGGTGTTTACAACGCTTATCATGTCCTTGGGTTTCCATTATTCCAAAACGGTAAATAAAAGTCTTACGCTTCAACATTTCTCCCAAAAGCAAGTTCCTGTTGTTATGGGCAGAATAAAGAGCGTTGGTGCACTACCAATATTATCGTAGGCGGGATTATATGGATGGTTAGTAAACATTTGGAGTAATCGAGCATCTTTATAATTTTTGGTATAATGATAATACTGTGCGGAGTATATGCTTTAACGCGCAATCCCATCAGCAAAATTCCTCCCCCGCAAAACAAAAAGATGGTGGTTAAACCCGCCATATGCATTAGAAATTCTATTACACATTGAAATTACTTTAAAACAAGACACTTCGTTGCATCACTTCAACTCACCAGAACGGTGCTCCCGAAAGTAATTGGGACAAGTTATGCCTCGTTTCAGTAATGCCTTGTTTTATTGTACTTGCAATGCTCATGAAGAACCTCCAATACATAATCCGGGTTAAACGAATATACTGGCTTTATTACTTGCTTAATTTTTTAAGTGGGGCCAGACGCCAGATTTTTGTTGCCTTTGCCGTTTTTATGTTGGTCGAGAAATTTAAATTCAAAGTTGAGACTATTGCAGTTCTTTTCGTGGTCAATAATATGATCACCTACTTTTCCGTTCCGCTAATTTGCAAAGGCTATCAATAGGTTTGGAGAAAGAATCGTTCTTTCGGCGGAATATTTTTCGTTAACAGATATTTTTATTTCGTATGCTTTTGTGCGAGACAAAACGGTTGTGGTCATCCTGTACGTGCTCGATCATATATTCTTTGGTGCCGCCATGGCCGTAAACACTTATTTCCATAGGATAGGTGTTCGCGAAGATATTGCACCGTCCATGGCAGTTGGGTTTACCGTTAATCATCTTTCGGCAGTTGTAATCCCCGCAGCTGGCGGAGCATTATGGATGCTGGATTCAAGAATCCCTTTATGGGCAGGTGCTGCTATGTCCCTAATTTCGATGTTTTTTGTTCAGATGATCAGATTACCACGAAACATAACAAGGTGACAATATTTTTCTGATGACTAATTTAAACATATTAATCATCCGAAGAATACATGAATGATGCTTTAAACATTTTTATCGCTAGGCTGTTTTAAGCATGATATTAACCCCTTAACAAACAAATCATGGATTTAAAAACAACTTACATGGGTATTGAGCTCAAAAATCCCATCATCGTAGGAGCAAGCAATTTGGTAAACAATATTAACATGGCCAAAAAATTAGAGGAAGCTGGTGCTGCTGCCATTGTTTTCAAATCGCTCTTCGAAGAACAAATCCATTTAGAGGCTGCCGAACTTGACGAAGACTTGCACGAATACGACGAACGAAATGCTGAGATGACGTCTCTGTTCCCGCAAATAGAGCACAGCGGACCAAAGGCTCACTTGATGGCTGTAAAAGACGTGGTGGATGCAGTATCCATACCTGTATTTGCAAGCTTAAACTGTCTTTACGATGTAAGTTGGGTAGAGTATGCCAAGTATCTTGAAGAAACCGGAATCGCAGGGCTGGAACTGAATTTTTATCATACCATCTCAGAAAACCAAAAGGACTCTGCCAAAATAGAAAAAGAACAATTGGAAGTTCTCACAAAAGTGAAAAAGGCTTTAAAAATTCCGGTTAGTGTTAAGCTTAGCCCATATTATTCCAATGCGCTACATGTTATTCGTAATTTTGATGAAGCAAAGGCAGATGCATTTGTGCTTTTTAACCGACTTTTTCAACCGGATATTGATACTGAAACTGAAGAACTTAAAATGCCTTATAACTTAAGTAGCAAGAATGACAACAGACTTGCCTTAAGATATGCCGGACTTCTTTATGGAAATGTAAAAGGATCCATCTGTGCCAATAACGGAATTCATGATGCAGATGATTTAATTTCGGTATTGTTGGCCGGTGCTGATGCCGCACAAATTGTGAGCACCATTTATAAAAACGGACTGGTTCAGGTTACTACTATACTCGAAGACCTGACTGTTTGGATGAAAAATAAAGGTTATGAGAAAATAGATGATTTTAAAGGTAAACTTTCAAAGAACAACCTGAAGGAACCTTATGCTTACAAAAGGGCCCAATATGTTGATTACTTAATGAAATCCAAAGAATTCACAAAGCAATATCAGGTGTAATGCCAGGTAAGTAGATAAAAGAAAGGTGCGTAAGGCACCTTTTTTTGTGGCCATTAACATCACTTAATGCCGATTGTTATATTGTTTAACAATGCACCCAAAGGCTTCTTAATATAAGCTAGCTTGTCCCGATTTTTCAGTTGAATTTGCCGATAATTGATAAAAGTGACTATTATAGCAAAGCATATAGAGTGCAATTTGCTTTGGTCACCGATATAGTTAACGATTATATGCAGTCGATTTTAAACAATATCAACTTATATTCGAAGACTTGTATTTTTTGTTCGGATTCTGTAATGTATCTAAATGTCAATGTCATACATTAATTTGGTTTGATTTGAGAATAGCTATCCAATTCAATGTTACAACCTGTTTATAAGCATGAATTGATTGAATGCATTTTTATTCTCGAAAAAAATCGTTTTCTTTATTAGCACAGTAAATGAATTATCCCAAATTCAAATTTATAACTAAAAAAAAATTCCTTAATTATGGCTGTAAAAAGAGTTTATACCTTCGGTAACGGACAAGCAGAAGGAAAGGCTGACATGAAAAACCTCCTTGGAGGTAAAGGAGCCAACCTGGCTGAAATGAATCTGATTGGTGTGCCTGTGCCTCCAGGGTTCACCATTACAACAGATGTTTGTATCGAATACAATGCGTTAGGCAAGGATGCGGTTGTTGATCTGTTAAAATCAGATGTTGAAACTGCCATAAAAAATATTGAATCCTTAACCGAAACTTCTTTTGGAGACAGAACAAACCCTCTATTGGTTTCCGTTCGTTCAGGAGCCAGAGCTTCTATGCCGGGCATGATGGATACAGTACTTAATTTAGGATTGAATGATGATTCCGTAGCCGGCATCGCTTTAAAATCAGGTAACGAACGATTTGCATGGGATTCGTACCGTCGATTTGTGCAAATGTATGGTGATGTGGTATTGGGGATGAAACCTGAGTCGAAGGAAGAAATTGATCCTTTTGAGCGAATCATGGAAGAAGTGAAAGAACAAAAGGGAGTGGATTTGGATACCGATCTTGATGTAGACGATTTAAAAGAGTTGGTAAAATTATTTAAATCTGCCGTTAAAGAACAAACCGGACACGATTTCCCTGAAAGTGCATGGGAACAGCTTTGGGGTGCCGTCATGGCCGTGTTCGATAGCTGGAACAACGACAGAGCAATATTATATCGCCGGATGGAAGGAATTCCTGACGAATGGGGAACAGCAGTAAACGTTCAGGCCATGGTATTTGGTAATATGGGCGACAATTCGGCAACAGGTGTGGCATTTACCCGTGATGCCGGAACAGGAGAAAACATATTTAACGGTGAATATTTAATTAATGCTCAGGGTGAGGATGTGGTTGCAGGTATCCGAACTCCGCAACAAATTACCAAGGAAGGTTCTTTACGATGGGCCGAACTTCAGGGCGTTACCGAAGAAGATCGTGCCGACATGTATCCTTCGTTGGAAGAAGCCATGCCACAAGTATATAAGGAATTAAATGCCGTTCAGGAAAAGTTGGAAAAGCATTATAAAGACATGCAGGACCTTGAGTTTACTGTTCAGGACGGCAAACTGTGGTTATTGCAAACACGTAATGGTAAACGTACAGGTGCAGCTATGGTTAAGATAGCCATGGACCTATATCGGGAAAAAATCATTGACGATAAAATGGCATTAATGAGAATAGAAGCCAACAAACTGGATGAATTACTTCACCCGGTATTTGACATGGATGCCATTGTTTCCGCTAATGAGTTGGCCAAAGGACTACCTGCTTCTCCAGGTGCTGCTTCCGGTCAAATAATTTTCTTTGCCGATGAAGCGACAAAATATCCTGAAACGATATTGGTACGTATTGAAACATCTCCTGAAGATTTAGAGGGAATGTTGGTGGCCAAGGGGATTTTGACCGCACGCGGTGGAATGACATCCCATGCTGCTGTGGTAGCACGAGGAATGGGCAAGTGCTGTGTTTCTGGTGCCGGAGCATTAAAGATTGATTACAGAGAACGTGTTTTACGTATTGATGGTCATTTATATAGAGAAGGTGATTGGATTTCGTTGAACGGTTCTACCGGTAAAGTATATGAAGGAAGAGTGAAAACACGTCAGCCTGAATTGGACGGAGACTTTGCTTCGATCATGGACTTTGCAACCAAATACACCCGTATGACCGTGCGAACAAATGCCGATACTCCTAAGGATGCTATTGTGGCCCGTGAATTTGGTGCTAAAGGTATTGGTTTGTGCAGAACCGAGCATATGTTCTTTGAAGGAGAGAGAATTAAAACGGTAAGGGAAATGATTTTATCTTCAGATGAAGAGGGGCGCAGGGCTGCGTTGGCAAAATTACTTCCATACCAAAGGGGCGACTTTGAGGGAATTTTGGAAGCTATGCAAGGATATGGCGTTACCATTCGTTTGTTGGACCCACCGTTGCACGAGTTTGTGCCGCATACTGAATTGGCACAACAAGAAATGGCTAAGGAAATGGGTATCAGCCTGGCAGATGTTAAAAATAAAGTTTCTGATCTTTCTGAATTTAACCCGATGCTGGGACACCGTGGTTGTCGTTTGGGAAACACCTATCCGGAGATCACGGAAATGCAAGCACGTGCAATCATTGAAGCTGCCTTGAATCTGAAAGCCAAAGGTATCATCACCAAACCTGAAATTATGGTTCCATTAATTGGTACGGTGGAAGAACTTAAAATGCAAGCCCATATTATCCATATGACGGCCGAACTTATTTTTACGGAAAGAGGCGACAAAGTGGAATATATGGTAGGTACCATGATAGAGATTCCCCGTGCGGCATTAACAGCTGACAAAGTTGCCGAGTTTGCCGAGTTTTTCTCGTTCGGAACCAATGATTTAACGCAAATGGCGTTTGGTTATTCCCGCGACGATGCCAATAAATTCTTGCCTATTTATATTGAAAAGGGTATTCTGAAGAATGATCCATTCCAAATTTTGGATCAAGAAGGAGTCGGACAACTGGTTCAGATGGGAACCGAAAGAGGTCGCTCCACCAAACCGGATCTTAAGGTAGGTATTTGTGGTGAACATGGAGGTGAGCCAAGTTCGGTAGAGTTCTGCGATTCCGTGGGCTTAGATTACGTTTCTTGTTCCCCTTTCAGGGTGCCAATTGCCAGGGTGGCTGCTGCGCAGGCTAATGTTAAAAAGAACGGTTAACACTTATTTAAATTGATAATTTTGAGAGGCGGATCCTTCCCGGGTTCGCCTCTTTTTGTGCAGAATTAGATTTGGCAGCACAAAGTGAATATATCTAACAATATTTTTGGGGTGATTTACTTTTTGAAGCGATATCCCAATAACAAAACATCATCCACCTGTTCGTTGTGTCCCATCCATTCTATAAAGTGTTTGTCTAATCGTTCGTTTTGTTCTGCCATATTCCATTGGCTATTATAAGTCAGTAAATCCTTAAAGGCTCCCAACATCATTTTCCTGTTGGCATCACCACCAAATTGATCGGCATATCCATCCGAGAACATATATAAACAGTCTCCCTCTTTCAACTTTATTGTATGGTTGGAAAATGGTGTTTGTGAAGGATAAATACCAACCGGCATGCGGTCTCCCTTAAAGTCAACTAATACTCCGCTTCTTACCAGATAGATAGGGGAATTGGCGCCTGCATATTCCATGGTATTCGTTTCCGGATCAATTAATACAATTGAGGCATCCAATCCATCTGAGATGTCAGTATCTCCCTCTCTGCTAAAAGTTTGAATAATGACAGATCGTAATTTGTTTAAAATCTCACTGGGCTTGATAACTTTTTCTACATTTATTATTTCATTGATCAATGCCATGCACATCATACTCATTAATGCACCCGGCACGCCATGACCTGTGCAGTCTGCAGCAACAAGTAGTTTTTTGTTTTTTATCTGGTGAACCAAATAAAAGTCACCGCTAACAATATCCCTTGGTTTGTAGAGAATAAAATACTCTTCCAGAACCCTTTGTAAATGTTCCTTGTGAGGCAAGGTGGCATGTTGTATTTGTTGCGCATAATACATGCTGTCCGTAATGGTGTCGTATATTTCCTCAATAGATTTCAAGTAGATGATGTTGTTGTCCATGGATTTCTTGAACTTCAGCTGGTTGGCAACTCTTGCTTTTAGTTCATCAATATGAAACGGCTTGCTAATAAAATCGACCGCACCTACCTTAAATCCCTTCACCAGACTTTCCGGGTCGCTCTGGGCAGTTAAAAAAACAACCGGAATTTCTTTGGTTTTTGCATCACTTTTAAGCCTTTCGCAAACCTCGTATCCATTCATGCCCTGGATAATTATATCCAACAGTATCAAATCGGGTTGTTTGTGCGACCTGGCTAATTCTAATGCCTGGTTACCGGAAGTAGCTGCCACACAATTATATTCGTTTAAAGCATCTTTTAATGCAAGAATATTGGTCATGGAATCTTCAACAATAAGTACTTTCTGTGGATCCGGGGTAAACATAAACTAATACTTTAATTTCGATTCAAGTTAAGGAATTTACTGTATTGGATACTAATTTTAGTCTTATTTGTTTTTCATTTTTTGTTTTACCCGGAATAACACTAACTTTGTATCTTATGAAAATTACTTCATTACATATCTCCTTTGTTCAGTACCTGTATTCGGTGTAACCGGCAGGTGACTAGTCGTATAACCACATCAATATATTTATTGAGTGCTATTGTGCACCTGTCTTTCAGTGTTAGTTAATATCATTTAATAACCACATCATACCTTTAGTAAGTCAAGTTTTCATGAGGTATTTTGTGTCTCCAATAAAAATTAAAATGTCAGCAAACAATATTCTTTTAGATTTAGGTTATCATCAAACTCTAAACTATACCATAAATAACGATTTGGAATTGGCAAGAGTGATTTCCGAGCACAGAGAAAGATATATCGTAAAAAGCGTATCTGGAGAATTTGAAGCCGAAATAATAGGTAACCTACGTTTTTCCGTGCAAAGCAGAACGGACTTGCCTGCGGTTGGCGACTGGGTTTCCATCTCCCCATACGACGAAGGCAAATCTTTAATTCATGAAGTTTTACCACGACGGAATATACTTAAACGACAATCGGTCGGAACAAAGAGCGATGAGCAAATTATTGCCACAAATATTGACTATGCCTTTATTGTTGAAGCGGTAAACCGGGATTTTAATATCAATCGGTTTGAAAGGTACTTAACCATTTGTTACAATGCTAATATTGAACCTGTTTTGATTTTAAATAAAACTGATTTAATAGATAAAGATGTATTGCAGGATTATAAAAAACAGATTAAAACACGAATTCCGAATGTTCAGCTTCATACCACCAACTGTGTGAACAATTCTGGCTTAATGGATTTGAAGAGACTTTTAAATCGTGGTAAAACTTATTGCTTTTTAGGGTCTTCGGGAGTGGGTAAGTCAACCATCATCAATTACCTTTACCAGAACGAACTGATGAAAACCATGGGAATAAGTGAATCGATAGATAGGGGAAAACATACTACTACGCACCGTCAACTAATTGTTTTAAAGGATGGAGGTGTTTTAATCGACAATCCCGGCATGCGGGAGGTAGGGCTTACCAGCGTTGAGGATGGCCTTAATCAAAGTTTTGCCGGCATTACGGAACTGGCTGTCAACTGCAAGTTTACCGATTGCACACACAAGAATGAAAAAGGCTGTGCGGTACTTAATGCGGTTGAGACAGGAGTGCTTAGTGAAGAAAGCTATAAAAACTATCTTAGGATGAAACGGGAATCAGAGCATTATTCGGAAAGTGAAGCGGAAAAAAGAAGAAAAGGAAAAAAATTTGCCAAAATGGTTAAACAGGTGAAGAAACACAAAAGCTAATGTATTTTATCGGATGAGTATGTATGTTTGTTTATACTCAACTGATGAATTAAAATAGCCATATTATTTTACTATTTTTGCGCTGTTTTAGGATGATATATTCATGCAAACCGGTGATGTTGAATCCTGAATCAGATTTGATTATACTATAATAAAGAATTACAATTGATATATCCAGCGTTTTTTGAAGAAAAAATCCGATTCAACCGGGTAAGGGAACTGATTAAGGAACAATGTTTAAGTTCGATGGGAAAGGAACGTGTCGACGAGATGCGTTATGTAACATTGCATGATGTGGTGTCCAGATGGGTTAATCAAACTAACGAGTTTAAGAAAATTTGTGTGGAGGAGTCTTTCCCAACCAGTTATTATATTGATGTAAGGGGACCGTTAAACAGAATTAAAGTTGAAGGACTGTTTCTGGAGGAAAGGGAACTTTTTGATCTTCGACGTTCCCTTCTGTCGGTGAAAGACATTGTACGTTTTTTTAAAAACAAAGAAGAACAAAATACATACCCCCATCTTCGCGAGATAGCTTCCAAAGTGATGGTGTACCCGTTTGTTTTTGAGCGCATTGATGCTATCTTAAATAAGTTTGGGAAGATAAAAGACAACGCTTCACCCGAGCTGGCCCGTATTCGAAACGAGATGATTAAAAAACAAGGCAGTGTATCCCGTAAGATGGCCGCCATTTTAAATCATGCCCGCAAAGAAGGATTGGTGGAAGCCGACACCAATGTAGCCATTCGCGACGGACGGGCGGTAATCCCTGTTCCTGCCGGAAACAAGCGTAAGCTGAACGGTATTATTCATGACGAATCGGCAACGGGAAAAACATCTTTTATTGAACCTACAGAGATTGTTGAAATCAATAACGAGATTAGGGAACTGGAATATGCAGAAAGAAGAGAGATTAATAGGATTCTGGTTGCTTTTTCGGATAGCATTAGGCCGTATCTCGAGGACCTGATTTTCTCGTACGAGTTTTTAGGCATCATGGACTTTATCAGGGCCAAAGCCAAGTTCGCCTTGCAAATAAATGCCTGTTTGCCCAAAATGGTCACGCATCCTGAGGTAGATTGGGAAGATGCCACGCATCCCCTGCTTTATTTGCAACACTCGGCCGAAGGCAAAGAGGTGGTTCCTTTGACCATACAATTAAATAAGGAACAACGAATCGTATTGATTTCAGGGCCAAATGCAGGGGGTAAGTCCGTATGCCTTCAAACCGTTGGCTTGCTTCAATATATGTTTCAATGTGGACTATTGGTTCCCATGGACCAACGCAGTACCATGGGTATCTACCAGCATATTTTCATCGACATAGGTGACCAACAGTCTATCGAAAATGACTTGAGTACCTACAGTTCGCACCTGCTGAATATGAAGTATTTCCTAAAACACGGTACGCCCGAGACGCTTATCCTCATCGATGAGTTTGGTACGGGAACAGAACCTGCTTTGGGTGGAGCCATTGCCGAATCCGTGTTGAAGCAGTTTAATGCCATGCAGCTCAACGGAGTCAT
Source organism: Saccharicrinis sp. 156 (assembly GCF_050589685.1). Classification (NCBI taxonomy): domain Bacteria; kingdom Pseudomonadati; phylum Bacteroidota; class Bacteroidia; order Marinilabiliales; family Marinilabiliaceae; genus Saccharicrinis; species Saccharicrinis sp. 156. Next base: position 230,135 of record NZ_JBNGOS010000003.1, on the reverse strand, counting down.
CACCACGCACTATACCAACCTAAAACATTATGCTTCAGGTGTTGATGGGATCGAGAACGGTGCCATGCAGTTTGATACAGGTCAAATAAGACCCTTGTTTAAGCTGTTGATTGGTCAGCCGGGTAGTTCTTTTGCGTTTGAGATAGCTCGAAAGATAGGCTTGCCGGAAGACCTGCTGGACAGTGCCAAGGAACAAATCGGTGAGGATCATATCAATTTTGACAAACACCTGCGCGAAATTGCCCGAGACAAAAGATACTGGGAACAAAAACGGGATAATATTCGCCGCAAAGACAAACAGTTGGAGGATGTTTACGAAAAATATCTGACCCAGTTAGAGCAAAGTAAAAAAGAACGCAATCACATACTGGAAAAAGCGCGTCTCGAGGCGGAAGAATTGATGGCTACCGCCAATAAACGCATTGAGCGCACCATAAGGGAAATAAAAGAAAGCCAGGCGGAAAAAGAACGTACCAAAAAGGCCCGCGAATCACTAACCGATTTTAAAGAAAGGCTGGAAAATCAGGATGACCAACAGAAGCACAAAATTGAACGAGAGATAGAACGCATCAAAAACCGCCAAAAACGTAAAGGTGAGAAACATGACAGCGGTGATGAAAACAAGGGGCAATCCGACTCCAAAACATCGGTTAAAAAGGGGGGTGCCAAACCAAGGGTGAAAGACGACGGTATTATCCGAAAAGGTGATAAGGTAAGGCTCGAAGGCCAATCGCTACCTGGCGAAGTAATGGAAATAACAGGCAAGAACGCTTTGGTGGCATTCGGGCATCTAATGACCAATGTGAAAATTACTCGTTTGGAGAAAATTAGCAACAAGGAAGTTAAACAAGCCATGCGCTCTCTGAACCAGCCTAGTTTGGGTGCTAACGTGGCTGAGCAAGTTAGAAAAAGAAAGCTTACCTTTAAGCCTGATATTGATGTGAGAGGACAACGTACCGAGGAAGCCATCCAGGTGGTTACCAATCATATTGACGAAGCCGTAATGTGTGAAGTAGGTACAGTCAAAGTCCTTCATGGTAAAGGGAATGGTATCCTAAGACAAATGCTTAGGGAAATGTTGAATACCATGCCTCATGTAAAAAGTTTTAGGGACGAACATATTCAACATGGCGGAAGTGGCATTACTATTGTGGAGATTGACATCTGATATTTTAAAAAAATGAATACATGACAGCAGATTTACAATTATTGACAACAACGGCTGTTTCGGCAGGATTTATACATACTATTTTAGGACCCGATCATTACCTACCCTTTATAATGATTGGAAAGGCCCGAAACTGGAATGTCACCAAAATATTGATGTTGACATTTATTTGTGGTTTAGGTCATGTGCTCAGTTCCGTGGTTCTGGGTATGGTGGGCGTTTTTTTTGGGGTAGGCCTCGAAAAACTGAATTTTATTGAAGCATCGCGAGGAAACCTGGCAGCCTGGGCTTTGATTGCTTTTGGTTTAGTATATGCCATTTGGGGATTAAGAAAGGTGTACAAAAACCGCAAACACTCGCATGTTCATGCGCACAGTTGCGGTGTGGTGCATTCCCATGAACACGGGCATACAAGTGATCACACCCACATTCATGAGAAGGAAGAGGGTAAAAAGATAACGCCATGGGTTCTTTTTATCATATTTGTGTTAGGCCCTTGCGAGGTTCTTATTCCCTTGGTGATGTACCCTGCGGCCCAAACCAGTGTTTCCGGAATGCTGATGGTTACCGCAGCTTTTGGAATTACAACTCTTTTGGCAATGCTTTCCACGGTCGCACTCGGTACTTTCGGATTTTCGCTGGTACCTTTAAAAAAAATCGGCCTATATACCCATGTCATCGCCGGAGCTATGATTTTCCTTTCGGGTTTAGCTATCCAGATTTTAGGCATATAGATTTTTCATAGTAAACTTTTTAGGGACATATATCTTTAACTCAAACCATAATTTATGCCATGTATAATTTGCATCGGATATAGATATGATGTAAATTGTATAAGTCACACCCACACTGATGCTAAAAGTTAAGCCATATTATACCACATGTACAATGAAGTTACTACCGGGTATATTGCCGATGATTAATAATAGCGTTAAATACGAAGTGAATGTAGCTCTGATTTCATTAAAACAGCGTTATTACTATGTTGTAATGATACTTTTTGCTTGTATGCTGGGGTGCCAAAAGCCTCAGGAGAAAGTATATAGTATTAATGAATATGGGTTACCAAATTGTCCCGGCTACTGCACGCCAAAAGTCTATGCCGTTCACACGCTTTCCGGAACCCCAACAATAGATGGGTATATTTCAGACGATGAATGGGGCAATACCCCCTGGAGCGAACCGTTGGTATCTAGTGTGAAAAACGGTATGGCAAATCCAGCTTACAGCACCAGGTATAAATTGGGCACCAAAGGGGATTCTTTATATTTTTCTGCGATTGTTTACGACAGACATATTTGGGCGGTAAACGACATCTGCCAGTCCTACTTTTTCGAAGACAATTTTTTGGAATTATACCTTGACGCCGATAATGATGAAAAGGATTATGTGGTATTGAAAATAAACGCTCTCGGCAACCTTTGTGGCGAATACTGGAACCGGAACAACGATAAGCCGCTTTCGAGATTCTCACTGCTCGATATGTCGCATGGCAGGTGTTCGGTGTTTATTGATGGGACGGTTAACAATCCCAAAGATAATGACAGGTATTGGTCATTTGAATGTGCCGTACCACTTAATTTACAAGTCGACAGTTTAACACTACTACAACCCCATACTACCTGGAATGTCAATGTTCAGAGAACGTATTGGCCGTCTGTTGTTGTTGCAGGACTATATAAAAAAATGCTGAACCCCCATACCGGCAAAAAGTACCCCGGCGAAAAATGGGTTTGGAGTTTTCTGGATGAAAATAATATTAACACCCCCGAGCTATGGGGCGAATGGCATTTTAACACACTCAATCAAACATCGCAGGAAATTAGCCGGCAACAATTTGAAAGACAAGTGCGTTGGGAACTCCGGAATATTTACTATGCCCAACAGCGCCATCTAAAACGATATGGTCGTTTCTCCAGGAAGGTGGCCGGGCTAACGGACGTGGGCCTTAAATTACCTAAATTACTTTACAAGCCAAATATCAACACTGGCAGTGAAGTTTATGAAGCTCATATATATGATGCTGCAACAGGAACCAAATTTACTATTAACCACGAAGGTAAGGTTTGGAAAGAACAACAGCAATAGGTAAGGAAACAAGCGCTGTCACCCAAGAAATCGTAACTGTCATTCAAGGAATCGCAACTGTCATTCAAGGAATCGGATCTGTCACCCAAGAAATCGGATCTGACACCCAATAAATCGGGATTAACACCCAAGAAATGGAGTCTGACACCCAGGAAATGGAGTCTGACATCCAGGAAATCGGATCCGACATCCAGGAAATCGAGTCTGTCACTCGCGAAATGTCATATCACAGTTTCCGTTTCACGCCCTTAATTTCCGATTCATCTTTTCATATCCCCGTTTCACTCCCTTAATATTTCATAATTCTTTTGGTTATATCACTTTTGCTATCGTAATAGATAGAAAAAACAGAAAACAACATAACCATGAAACTGTCATGGCCAGCGCAAATATCGAAGTACATTAAAGCCGTTCGATAATTTGTAAAGGACATAAAGTTTTAACTAATATGAAAAAACATGAAAAAGAGAATCATCACTATTGGAATATCACTGCTAATTGTTTTAGGGACTTTTATGGTGCTAAAAGCACTACCTAAAAACGAAGGAGAAGCTAAAGGGCAAGAAACAACAACCAAAAACGAAGGAATGCTTGTTGAAGTGATGTACGCAGAACAGGGAACAGTTGAGCACTCTTATAAAGCAACCGGTAAATTAACTGCATTCGACCGTTATGAGATTTACGCACAGGTCTCAGGGCAAATTCTTTCATCTGCCAGAAACTTTAGAGAAGGTAAAAGTTATACCAAAGGTGAAGTGATGTTAGAGATTGACCAACGTGAATATGAAATGACCGTTCTGGCTCAAAAAAGTACTTTTATCACATTGATAACTTCCATTCTGCCTGATTTAAAATCGGATTATCCGGACGCGTATACCACATGGCGCAAGTATGTGTCAAATATTGATGTAAACGCGGCATTGAAAGAATTACCGGAAGTAAAAACGGAACAGTTGAAATTTTACCTGGCCGGCAAAAGTATTTACAGCACCTACTACAATATATTATCTGCAGAAGAAAAATTAGCCAAATACACTATCAGGGCACCATTTGACGGAGTGGTTACTTCTGCTGTTGTTGACGCAGGCACAGCAGTGAACAATGGCTCGCAATTGGGGACTTTAGTCAGTACTTCCTCTTACGACCTTGAGATTACGGTACCGCTATCATTACTTGGAAATGTTAAAATAGGAACAGAAGCTGTTTTGACTTCAACAGAACTTTCAGGTCAGTGGCAAGGGAAAGTAGTTAGAATTGGAGGCGACATCGACGAGCAAACGCAAAGTCTGAAGTTGTTTATCCGAACATCGGGGAAAGATCTGAAAGAAAGCATGTTCCTGACTGCCGAATTAGAACAACAACCATACGAAAACGCAATGAGCTTACCTCGTAAAATGGTAGATGATGATAACAATGTGTTTGTGGTTGAAAACGGAGAATTAGTTAAAAAGCAGCTAAACGTACTTGCCCGCAAAAGCGATATCGCTATTGTCAAAGGCCTTGAAGAAGGAACTCCTGTACTTTCTACAGTTGTAAAAAGCGCATACGATGGCATGAAAGTCCGCATTGCCAATTAATCTTGATATAAGAAAATCATAGAAACAGGCATCTTGATACTTGAGGCCTGCGTCTTGACACGAATAGTATAACATGAAAAAACTAATAGCATATTTTATAAAATTTCCGCTGGCCGTTAACCTGTTAATGGTCATGGTAGCACTGTTTGGGATCATTGCACTTTTAGGATTGCAGAAAAACTTTTTCCCGAATGTGCCCACCCGGTACATCTATGTAGACATTATTTACCCCGGAGCATCCCCCGAAGAAGTGGAGGAAGGAGCCATCTTGAAAATTGAGGAGAATATCAAAGGATTGGAAGGCCTTGAGCGTATCACTTCAACATCAAGCGAGAATGCTGGTAATGTTACCATTGAAATGGAGTTAGGTACTGATATGGATGAGGCACTTATTCGTGTAAAAAATGACGTGGATAAAATCTCTTCTTTTCCGGCTGATATCGAGTCGGTAGTAACCTATAAACACGACAATACCAATTTTGCCATTAATTTTGCCATTACTGCAAAAGAGGGGAAAACAGTTTCTTTAAAGTATCTAAAGTCAATAGCCCGTGATATGGAGAAAGACTTGCTTCGTATGGATGGCATTTCAAATGTGACCCTATCCGGTTATCCTGATGAAGAAATTGCTATTTTGCTGGATGAGGAGGCTATGGATGCATATCAGATGACATTTACTGAGATCTCTAGTGCAGTGGCTTCAACTAACCTGATTATGACAGGTGGTAGTATAAAAGATGGTGATGAGGAATTTTATATCCGTGCTAGAAACAAGGAATATTATAGTGAGGGGCTCGAAAATATTGTGGTTAGAAACTCGAGTAGCGGAGGTATCATTTATCTAAAAGATATTGCTAAAATTAAAGATCAATGGGAAGATTCTCCATCGGAAATTAAATTTAATGATAAACAAGCTGTCGTAATAACTATTAATACAACTTTTGATGAAGATATTATTGTAGCTTCCGAAAAACTGAATGAATATCTGGATGAGTTTAATAAAAATGAGGAACTATTGCAGGCTGACGTTATCAGGGATCAAAGTGATACTTTAAATCAACGGATTGAGTTGTTGATGGATAATGGTTTGTTGGGTATTATTTTAGTATTACTTTTCTTGTCTTTGTTCCTTAATCCTCGTATTGCTTTTTGGGTAGCTGTTGGTATTCCTTTTTCTATGTTAGGAATGTTTGTTATTATTCCTGCTACATCGGTTACCATCAACATGTTGTCGTTATTTGGTTTGATTTTGGTGCTGGGTATTCTGGTGGATGACGCCATTGTTGTGGGAGAGAATGTGTACAGGCACTGGCAAATGGGCAAGAGTCCGGTTAAAGCAGCTGTGGATGGCACTTTGGAGGTAACCCCTGCTGTTGTGTCAGGTGTGTTGACTACTATTACTGCCTTTTCTACCTTTCTGTTTTTGAATGGAAAAATAGGTGAGATGTTTTCGGAGGTTGCTATAATTGTGATTGTTATTTTATTGGTTTCGCTGATTGAAGGACTATTCGTATTGCCGGCTCATATGGCACATTCAAAAGCATTGGAGAGAGGAAGTGATAAAAAATGGTTGAAATTTATGGGTTGGTCGGAAAGATGGCTAACCTGGATGCGAGATAAAACCTATCGTCCTTTATTGACCTATTTCATTAAGCATAGAATAATTGCCCTTTCTGTTTTTATCGCCCTGTTTATTTTGTCTATTGGGATGATAAGTAATAAGCTGGTAACGGTTACTTTTTTTCCAGAAGTGGACGGTGATAATTTTTCTGTTACATTGTCTATGCCGTCTGGAACAGAAGAGTCTGTTACACAAAAGCATATCGACAGAATATCAAAGTGTATTTGGGAAGTAAACGAAGAAATGAAGGTGTTACAACCCGATAGTCAGGATGTTATTAAAATTTTATACGAGCAATTTCAGGGAGCTGGTAATAGTGCTACAATTGGGGTTACATTATTAGATGCAGAAGTAAGAAGCTCAACTACAGCAGAGGTGATTGAGCAAATTCGTAATAAAGTTGGAGAAGTGCCGGGAGCTGAGACTTTTGAGATAGTTGGTTTTAACCCCTTTGGTAAAGCACTTTCATTATCATTGGTCGGTGATGATAACGATGCTTTACAGGAAGCCAAAGAAGAATTAAAGATAGCACTTAAAAATATGCCCGAGCTTTCGGATGTATCGGATAATTCACCGGTGGGAAATCGCGAAATTGAGCTTACTTTAAAACCTAAGGCCAATCATTTGGGAGTTACATTGCAACAGGTAATCAGTCAGGTTCGTCAGGCTTTTTATGGCAATGAGGTTCAACGTTTGCAACGCGGACAGGACGAAGTAAAAGTTTGGGTGCGGTACGATATCGAAAACAGGAGGTCGCTAGGCCAGCTCGAAAATATGAAAATCCGTTTGGGCAATGGGGTTAATTATCCTTTATCCGAACTTGTTTCATTTAAAATGGTTAACGGGGTTACCAATATTCGTCACCTGGATTTTGATCGTGATGTTATAATTGAAGCTAATCAAACCGATCCATATTCTTCTTTGCCGGAGATTATGCAAAAGATAAACAAGGAAATATTGCCTCCTATTTTCGAGAAACATCCGGGAGTAGGTGTGTCATACGATGGTCAGCAACGTGAGACAAGTAAAGTGGCAAATTCTGCAAAAATAACCATTCCGGTTGTTCTGTTACTTATGTTTGCTATGGTAGTTTTAACTCTACGATCGGTTGGTCAATCTATCTTGGTTTATATGACCATTCCAATAAGTTTATTTGGTGTTGTGATGGGACACTGGATCCATGGAATGGCCATGAGCTTAATGTCGGCCATGGGAATGATTGCTCTGGTCGGGGTAATGATTAATGATGGCCTGGTACTAATCAACGCATTAAACATCAATCTGAAAGAAGGCATGTCCTATAAAGACGCACTGCTCGAAGCAGGAGTGTCACGTTTCCGTCCGATTATATTAACTACTTTAACAACAGTGGCTGGTATGGCACCAATGGTGTTAGAAACTAGCTTACAAGCACAATTCCTGATTCCGGTATCCTTATCGTTGGCTTATGGCATGATTATGGCCACAACCACAACCTTGTTTTTATTGCCGGTAATGTTGTTGATTGTAAATAACCTGAAAGTAAACTGGCAGAATAAAGTCAGAGGCAAAAATGTAACGCCAGAACAAGTTGAGAATGCTATAAAAGAAATGAAATACGATTATAATGAGCTATAAAAAAATATTATTAGGTTTAGGTTTGGTTATGGTAGGGACGGTACTGTTTGGACAAAATGCCCAAACAGTTGCCGAAACTATGACCTTGCAAAAAGCCATTGAAACGGCAATGGTTAACAACTACGATTTAAAAATTGCCAAAAACACATTAAAACAAGCTGAGAACAATAATACTATAGGAAACGCAGGGCTTTTGCCTTCAGTTTCGTTAAGTGGCGGAGCTGACTATTCTAAGTCTGACACCGAGAACGAGACTACTTATATAGGGTTGTTGGAAAGCGAAGGAGCTACCTCAAGTGGGTATAATGGAAGTGCTCGAATTGACTATACTTTATTCGATGGTTTTGGGAATCAATATAATTATATGAAGCTGCAACAAACTGACGAACGCCAGAAGATTCTTTTTCAACAACAAATGGAGAATACTATGCTGAGTGTAGTTCAGGCTTTTTACGATGTTTGCAGTGCACAACAAAACCTAAAACTGGCAATTGAGTCGATGGACATTTCCAAAGAGCGCTATCAAAAAGCTCTAGACCGGAAAGCATACGGACAAACAAATAAGCTAGAAGTGCTCAATGCCGAGGTAGATATGAACAGTGATAGTACGCAGATATTATATGCAGAACAAAATTATTTGATAGCTATTAAAGATTTAAATGTGGTTTTAGGTCTTCCTGTTGATTCTGAATTTGAAGTAGATGAAAAACTGGAATTCAAGAAATCTTTTTCGGAAGAACAAGTTATAAATGCTGCTGTTTCAAACAATAGTACCATACAATCACAAAAAAAATCGGAAGAAATTACCGAATTAGATTTAAGAATTACGAAAGCAGCTAAATACCCCACGCTTTCCGCTTATGGGCAGTATGCCTACAGCAAAACGGACTATAGCAACAGTAACAGTATTTACTCGCAAAGCAATGGTTTAACAACAGGTCTAAGTCTTAGTTTTAATGTGTTTAACGGTCGTCAACAGCGTACCCGCGAAAAAAATGCACAGCTCAACTTATTGAGCGAACAGGAACGAACCCGACAGGTTAAAGCTGAGCTGGAGCGAGACGCTTCGAATGCCTATACCGATTATGCCTACAAAATGCGAATTGTTGAATTGCAGGAAAGAAGTTTGGAACAAGCAGAGCTTAATTTTGAGCAAACCAAAGAAATGTTTAAACTTGGTAACGCAACCTCCATTGAGTTTCGTACTGCACAAGAAAACATGTTGAATGTTGCCAATAATTTTAATGATGCTAATTTTAACGCAAAAATTGCAGAGTTCAATTTATTAAGAATAACAGGAGAGTTGATTAAATAGTGATTAGTTTAAAGTCGAAAGTCAAATGTCGAAAGTTATTGGCTGTTATTGGTATAGAAAAGAAAAAAATCTATTATCTCATATATAAAAGTCTAAAAAATGATTTCCAACCGTATAAAAATATTCTTTATACCATTTGTAACTGTTCTGATCATGATAACATCATTATCCATGATGGTTCTTTTAGGATTTAGAACAGTGAATGAAGTTATGAATATTTTTACGCACCGTAGTATATGGGCCTTTGGTAATGCCGCAGTTGCTGTAACTATATTTTATTTCGCGGTTAACTGGTTTAACGAATTTGTAGAGTGGAATAAAAACTGGGGAATTCGATTGGTGTTAGATGCCGTACTTATTGTTGCTCATGCCTTTGCCGGTGTATTTATTCTCAATTACCTTTCTGTACATGGGCATTTCGGTGTCCCTCAGGAGAAATTGGACAAGGATTTTTTATACATTATGCCTTTAGTTATGGATAGCCTCTTCTTAGTCTTGATTGAGTTAATTATGGGAATGGAAGAACGTAATAAACTGGAAATACAGGTCGCTCATCTCGAAAAGGAACAAATCAATGCCAAATATGGTGCGCTAAAAACGCAATTAGATCACCATTTTCTTTTCAACAACTTAAGTGTTCTTTCTTCCATTATCTATGAAGATGTGGATAAAGCGGACAAGTTTATCCAACGATTTTCACAAGTATATCGATATGTGCTCTCTATCAACAAACGAGATTTGGTGACGCTGGAAGAAGAAATAGATTTTATAAAAAGCTACCTGCAACTGTATAAATTCAGGTTTGAAGATGGTTTTGATTATGAAATCAACATTGATGAAAATAAGCAGAAAATGCTGATTGCACCATTAACACTTCAGGTACTGGTTGAAAATGCCATTAAGCACAATGTTGTTTCCCGAAGTCAACCACTTCGTATTTGTGTTTTTAACGAGGATAATGGCTTAATCGTGAAAAATAACCTGCAATTCCGGGATAAGTCGGAAATAGAATCAACCAATACAGGACAAAACAATATTTTTGAAAAATATGAATTGCTGAACTGTGCATTACCGGTCATTAAAAATGATGGAAAGCATTATTCTGTAAAAATAACCTTAATCCCAAGGTAAGATGATTAAAGTTTTAATAGTTGAAGATGAAATGCCATCGGCACGAAAGCTGAATGCTTTGGTGAGCCATATTGAACCCGACTTTGAGGTGGTGGAGATTTTAGAATCCGTAAAACAAACAGTGGAGTTTTTGGATAACAACACAGTAGATTTGATTTTTTTAGATATTCACCTGGCCGATGGAAACAGCTTCTCTATTTTCGAACAAATCAAAGTAGAAACACCTATCATCTTTACCACAGCTTTTAATCAATATGCCATAGAAGCATTTCAGCAGGTAAGTGTTGATTATCTTTTAAAACCGATTGAAAAAGAAAGGTTGAAGCAGGCTATTGAAAAATTCAAAAAAGTTCATCTGGCCGTGAAACCTTCCGCGGCTGTAGATTATCAGGAAATCAACCGAATAATAGCTGCTTCGGTAGGCAAAAAAGAATATCAGGAGCGTTTTATGGTGCACTATCGCGATAAGATTAAAGCTATAGAAGTGGATGATATAGCCTCTTTTTACGCCGAAAACAAATCTGTATTTATCACCATGTTCGATGGACATTCCTATGATTTGTCCAATACCCTGGAACAGTTGGAAGAAAAACTGGATCCCAAATATTTTTTTAGGGCCAACCGCAAATGCATCGTCCATATAAAAGCGGTTAAAGATGCGGTGGTTTATTCAAAAAGCAAACTGAAGCTCAACCTGGCACCTTCTTTGCCATTTGAGGTAATTGTCTCCACAGAAAAATCATCGAAATTTAAACAATGGTTGAGTAGGTAGTGCCATTCAATTAGTCAATGTTTAATTGGTTATTAGCCGCTGTAGCCCCCTTGGGGCAATCATTTACATGACGCAGAACTCATAGGGCGATGCCCTGTGCTATTTCTATAACACCTTTGTAGCCATTAATCCTGGCGCAAAGTAAGAAGCATTTGCCCAAAAATTTTAAACGATAACCAATTTAAGCCGACGGGCTTATAGTATTATCGTAGGGCAACGCCCTAATAGCTCACCAATCATCAATCCCACACATATTTTTCATCATACTCCACATTATTTTTTTTCAGAAAACCCCTGAACTCCTTTTTAAAAGTTTTTGTTTTATGATGTTCCTTTTGATTTTTAATATAATCGACCACCACATTAATCTCTGAAGGTTTTACAGAGAAAATACCGTATCCATCTTGCCAATAAAAATTTTGATATTTAGCGCCTAACGTCTTTACCCACTTGGAAGATCCCCGTTTTAATTCTTGCAACAGACCGGCTTGTGTAATTTTACGTGACAATGTGCATAAAATATGAACATGATCATAATAACCACCAACGCTTACGGGATTGCATTCCAAAGCTCTACATGCCCCTCCGAGGTATTCATATAGTCGATCCTGGATTTCGTTATTAATTAAATTTTCCCTGTGCTTAGTGCTGAAAGTAATATGGACATACACTTTTGATAAAGATTGAGGCATGGTTATTTATTTAAAGGATTATTGTTTATTAAGTTAAGAAAAACAATCCTATTTGGCCATGCGTACTTTGCCATTTCGCATAAACATCTATTTTGCGATATGGCTATAGCCCCTTTGGGGCATTATGTACATGACGTAAGTTACATAGGGCGCTGCCTATGCTATTTCTATAACACCTTTGGCGCATTCAATATTAAGCCGAAGGATATGATACACTCGATCAATATCAATTAATCGAAAACAAAAGCCCAACGGGCTTATAGCAATAGCACAGGGTATTACCTGTGTGTTTAGCGTTACACAAATATACCCCAATGGGGTTTTAGCATTCACACAAGTAACATCCTGCATCAATGTATATTACACAGGTGTAATACAAATCCTTATTTACGTTTCCGGAGTCGTTAAAAAATAAAATATTGACTACATCTCAAAACTATAATCCGACTCTACCAACGCAATGCGGGTTTTATAACAATTATACCACATTTCTCTACCCTTCTCTCGGGCTTTCGTATGTTCTATATGGTTTTTCCACTTTTTAATGGATTCCAAATCTTTCCAATACGAAACGGTTATGCCCACTTCATTTTTGGCACTTTCAATACCTAAAAAACCCTCCTGTTCCCGGGCAAGTTTTTCCATAAAATCAGCCATTTCAGCGTATCCGTTATCTCCTTCTGTTCTAGTTGAAGTAAAAATAACGGCATAATACGGAGGGGGTGGCGTTTGAGCAATCATATTAATCTTTGTTATATCTTTACTTATATTTCAACCTATACGCCACCACCCTATTATTAAAAAAAGTTGGTACTAGCAACAAATTACTCTCAGGAATAAAATCAATATCCGCGGCATTGATATTTTTCTCGCGGGTATCCAGCAATTGTTTTTTACTCCAGTCTTTGGCTGAAATATAAAATACCTCACCTTTCCAGTTGGAAACGATAAAATCGTCGTTGGGTAACCTTACAATTCCATCGCCATGACCAATTTCGGTAGTCAACACATTTAATGATCCATCTTTTAAATTACATATCCCAAACTCACTGGCTTTTGAGGTTACGTAATACATTCCCTCTTTAGCAGACAGCAAACCATTTAACCGGGCTAAATCTTTTACTAAAACCGCATCCATATTCCCGTTTTGCAAAGCATATATTGTTTCGCTGGACGAACCTGAAGCATAAACAACGCCCTCGGAGGAAACAGTTAAATCATTTAAGTCCGGTTTTCCATCCACCGGGTATTCATTCACGATTTTTCTTTCTTTCATATCAATTTCTACCACTCTGTTGATATCATTCACAAAAAGTCTGTCGCCAACAATACCCATTCCCTTGGGGCCGCTCATTCCTTCAACCCATTTGAGTTCTAAAATATTTCCGCTGGTATCTATGGTGGAAATAAACCCGTTATGATCAATCTCCCAAGGTGATTCGTTGACGTTAGCGACATAGATCACCCCCGATTCTTTGTGGTACAGGACTGATTCGCTGGTTGTCATTAACGAATCGGTTTGCCAAACCATTTCCAGAAAAGGTTCCGGGGTTTTGTTTTGAGGTTCTGTTTTCTTTGTTTTGGAAGAGCATGCCGCCACCAATACAATTAAGCTACAATACATTGTTAGTTTTAACGTTTTCATGAGTCTATTTTTAAGATTATTGTTTCCCGGGAATTTTTAATCATCCAATATGATTTCAGCCATCACTGGTAAATGATCGGAAAACCACAAGCCATTTATTCTCTTGTCATCAATATGCCGGTATCTTTTTACTTGCAGTTTCTTTGTAAAAATATAGTCAATTCTTCTTATAGGTGTTATATTCTTGCCGAACGAGTTAAAGGTTCCGTGGGGGCCATATAACGGTTTAAGTGATATTTTAGCCCCATCATCCATTTGTTTTTTTAGTATTTGAATGGGTTCACTATCGGGCCCGCTGTTAAAATCGCCCATTACAATCACCTTTTCTTCATCCAACTTAAATTCTTTTATTTTATTCATAATCAGTTGTGAAGAATTTACGCGGGCTAGTTCACCAATGTGGTCGTAGTGGCAGTTGAATACATGTAAGACTTCCCCGGTTTTCTTAATCCTAAATATGGCGTAAGTACTTATTCTTTCCATAGAGGCATCCCATCCTATCGAAACTTTATCTGGTGTTTCTGATAGCCAAAAGGTTTTGGTTTTTACCAAAATTATTTGGGTCGTATCAAAATAAACGGCAGTGTATTCGCCTTTTTTAATCCCGTCGTCTCTGCCCACTCCCACATAATTGTAATTAGGCATTTTTTTATCAATATATTCAACTTGAGAATGGAGTCCTTCCTGTATTCCAATAATTTCCGGTGAATAATAATCGAGTAGCTGTACCACTTCGCCTTTACGGTTTTCCCACCAGTTGTCGCCATCATTCGGATTATTGAAACGGATGTTGTAAGTCATTACTTTAACCTGAGCTACACACAACAAAGAAATTGGTATAAGGAAAAGAACGGCTATTAATTTTCTGAATAGTTTCATAATTAATTAATTTGTATGGTAAGCAATTACCTATAATTCATCAGGTCGGGATGTTTGAAACGATAATTTACGTGCTTCTTTAGTTTATTATTGCTTACAACTTTGAATTCCGAAGGTTTAACTTCGTCAAATTCAGGTGGCTTTCTTCCTACTCCCTTCATTTCTTTGGTGTAGAATTCTCTTCGTGTTGGATGAGTATCTGCACATGCATTAAAAATTTCACCCCAAATATTTTTTTCGATTAATGTCTTAATAATCGCTATGCAGTCCTCTAAATGAATCAGGTTGACAAAACCCTCTGGATTCTTGATTTTAATTCCGTTAGGAAAAAAATACCCCGGTTTTCGATCTCCTCCAAATAAACCTGCAAATCGAAGAACAGTTGTTTTAAAGAGAGAACTACTGCAAAATATCGACTCAATTTTAGCAAGAGCAGTATCCAATGTGTTAGTTTCTTCCGTTACCTCTCCGTTTAAGTTTGGGTATACTGAAGTAGAGCTAATAAAGATTACTTTATCGATATCAGAGGCATGAATTTGCGAGACCAGGAATTGAAAATTATCGATATCCTTATGAGGGACGGCAATGACAAGAATATCTGCCTTTAAAAATTCAGTACGATCTTCCCTATCGTATAAATCAATTAAATAAGGATTTATTTTTAATTCGGCTAGCTCGGTTAATTTAATTTGTGAAGTCGTTGATCCTTTAGTCGGGTAACCAGCCTTGATTAATTCTACAGCCAAAGGAATGCCCAACCAACCACAACCCAATATGCTTATTGTCGGTTTCATAGCATTAAGATAAACTAAAATTAGCTTTCCATCAACATCAATCAGGTTTGGAGTAAAAAATTATGTAAGCACATACATTTCCTTTTCTTCAATAACGTCCAATATCTTAATAACACAAACATTAAACTCCTTTTTTAATTCGTGTTCCCAAAAACGCAATAGGGTCCATCCTTTTCGTTTATAAAAACTGTTGATCATAGCGTCCCGTTGCATGTTTCTTTCAATCTTTGGAATCCAGAAGCGGCGGTTTGTTTTTATTTGGTGCTTTTTCCGGTGCCAATTATAACCGTGCCAAAACTCTCCATCAATAAAAATGATTAACCGGTACTTTCCAATAACGATATCTGGTTTGCCGGGTAGCCGCTTTACGTTTTTATAGTAACGAATACCAATACTCCACAGAAACTTACGCAGCTTAACTTCGGCCTTTGTATCTCTTCCACGAACTTTGCTCATCATCCTGGATCGTTTTTTTGTGGTGTAAAATCCGTTGGCTTCGCTAAACCGTGGTACCTTAATCTCGTTTTTGTAATACTTTGCCATAAAACAATCCTCTCAAAACAAATTTCATCATTTTTTTTGAATTAATGCACTGTCAATTAATTCTTGCCATATGTCATTAAACTTTTATTACTCCCGGTAATCCAGCTAAACATGGTTCTTTTCATAAAACGTACACTATGTATTTCAGGGAGATATACGCATCTGAGCTGAAAAACTGGTTGAATAGCAAGCGGCATATTATCAAAGGAAAGTTCAATACTTTTAAGGTTTGATATTGTTGTTTGCAAATCATATTCTTTCGTTTATTGGCAGAATATGATTTGTTGGGTATAAAGCAAAATTTACCCCAGAATTGTCATTGTTTGAGTTGAACGTATCTATTCAATTTATTTAAGCTCAATCACCATTGCTGATTTTGCTTTGATATTAATACTTTTAAGATTGCCGATGGCTCTTCCCGTTAGAATATTAGTGCCTTGATTAAAGCCACCTGTAATTTCTTTAAATCGTGAAGTATCAATATGTTTAATACCTTTTGTGTTGTTGTTTAGAATGACCATGATGGTTTCATTATCAGTATATCTAAAATACACATATACTCCATCCCTTGGAATAAAATGCAAAGTGTTGCCGTATTTTAAGGCCTCGGAGTGCTTGCGGTAATTCAGCAGTTTTTTTATCAGCCCAAAAATCTTGTTCTGGTCTGTATTTCGTCCTTCTTTGGTAAAAGCATTAAGCTTATCGTTTTTCCATCCGCCTGGGAAATCAAGCCTGATTTTATCATGGCCATCCAACCCGTTTCCATTCATCAGTAACTCGGTTCCATAGTATATCTGCAATATGCCTCTGGTGGTGGCTGCATAAGTCAACGCCATTTTTAGTTTTGCCGTATCGTTTTGCAAGGCATGCAAAATGCGCCCTTCGTCATGATTGTCCGGGAATACAACCAGGTTCATGGGGTTGCGGTAGAGGTGGTCGTCGGCCAGGGTGTTGTAGAGTCTCGACATGCCGGTTTCCCAACCCTCCTCTTCATTAAACGCACGTTTGATGGCATCTTGCATCGGAAAATCCATCAGGCTGGGCAAGTGCGAGTTGTAGCCGTCTTTGTTGGGGAAGTCCTTTTGCCAATAGCATAGTTTCGAAGCCTCGGTAATCCATGATTCTCCAACAATATTAAAATTGGGGTATTCGTTTAAAATACGTTGTGTCCAAACCGCCATCCCATGTTTATCGGGGTAAGGATAGGTATCCATTCGAATGCCTTCTAAACCTGCATATTCGATCCACCAAATGCTGTTTTGAATCATATAATTCATCATAAACTCGTTCTCCAGGTTGAGATCGGGCATGGTGGTGTCGAACCAACCTTTTACGGATTGATCTTTGTCGGCCCGGGAAACGTAAGGGTCGGAAATGGTTGATAAACGATAGTTGGAACGTGTAAACTCTTCCCATTGATTAATCCAGCTGAACATGGGCAAGTCCTTCATCCACCAGTGGTTACTTCCACAGTGGTTAAACACCATATCCATAATCATCTTGATGCCGCGTTTGTTGCATTCTTTGGTGAGTGTTTTAAATTCTTCGTTGGTTCCGAGCCGGGCATCGATCCGGTAAAAATCGGTAATGGCATAACCATGGTAAGAAGCCATGGGCTGATTGTTTTCCATCACCGGATTGAGCCAAATGGAGGTGAATCCCATCTCCTCAACGTAGTCTAAATGATCTAAAATGCCTTGTAAATCACCGCCGTGACGCCCATAAGGTGCCTTGCGATCCGTTTTTTCGAGCAGGCCTTCAATATTATCGTTTTGGGGATTCCCGTTGGCGAACCTATCGGGCATAATCAGATAAATGGCGTCTCCCGAATCAAATCCTTTTCTGTACATGGACCCGGCTTCCCGATCTAATAGTTGGTATTCGTATGTGCAAATAACCTTTCCTCCCTTTATAAACTCGATAGGCATAGTTCCTGCTTTGGCTGTAGGCGAAATCAACAAGTCAACAAACAGGTAATTGGGGTTTTCTACTTTAGTGACTTTTTTCAAAGAAACGCTTCCATAATCAATACGAATATCAGTGGAAGCAATTTGCGGGCCATAAACCAAAAGTTGTAGTTCGGGAGAATGCATTCCTACCCACCAATTGGTAGGCTCAATGCGTTTTATAACGGCTGTGCTCATGGCTTCAAGTATGTTTGAACTGGATAATATCATCATGGCAACATATAAAATTTGAAGTAGTTTCATTTTTAATTGGGTACCTAAAGTTAAGTAAAAAGGGTGAGGGAGGAATAAAAAACAGAGACACAAGGGGCTGCGGGAGAGGGATCACTCAGCGCCAAAGTGTCTCTATGTACCATATACTATCGGGAAATAGTCTGCGAACGATTCGGTTCAACAGTCACTAGTTTATCATAAACGTATAGTTCAATGGTTTTTTCCGCATGGGAAATAATTTCCACATCTGCCACACTAACCCTTACTTCCAGGTCGTTTCCTTTAAAGGTAATACGGAAAGCATATTCTTCCCATCGTGCAGGAATATCCGGGTTCAGATATAACTTCTCGTCATAAGCCCTTTTGCCTCCAAATCCTTCAACGATTGACATCCATGTTCCTGCCATACTCGTGATATGTAATCCTTCATGAACTTCGGCATTGTAATCATCTAAATCCAGGCGAGAAGTCCGCAGATACATCTCGTAAGCTTTCTCAACGCGCCCAATTTTTGTTGCAATAACAGAGTGCACACAAGGAGACAGGGAAGATTCATGTACGGTACGCGGTTCGTAAAAGTTGAAGTTTCGCTCAATTTCTTCTTTACTGAATTCCTCCTCAAAAACATACATTCCCTGTAAGGTATCTGCTTGTTTAATAAAGTTTGAACGGAGTATTCTGTCCCACGACCAGTGTTGGTTAATTGGACGTTGCCCGGGGTCCAGGTCATCAGCCATGATCTGTTCTTTGTCCATAAACCCATCCTGTTGCATGTGAACCTGAAGATCCTCGTTGTATGGGAAATGCATGTTGGCAACAATGTCTTTCCAGCGCTGTGTTTCGCTATCTCCGTCAAAGCGCAGCTTTTCGACTAACTCGTTATATCTGACCGGACTGTTTTCTTTGACGTAATCCAAAGATTCCATGGTGTATTTTAAACTCCATGTTGCCATTTTGTTGGTGTACCAGTTGTTATTGATGTTGTTTTCGTATTCGTTAGGGCCGGTAACCCCTAACATCACGTATTTATTTTTTGCCTGTGAGAATGTGATCCTCTGGCTCCAAAATCTGGAGATACCAACTAAAACTTCAATGCCATACTCTGCCAAATATTTTTTATCCCCGGTATGACGGATATAATTGTGGATAGCAAAAGCAATAGCGCCATTACGGTGAATTTCCTCGAAGGTAATTTCCCACTCATTATGGCACTCCTCGCCATTGGCTGTCACCATGGGGTAAAGTGCGGCTCCATCTTTAAAGCCCAGTTTCTCGGCATTTTCAATGGCTTTTGGCAGGTGTTTATATCGGTAAATCAATAATTGACGGGTAACTGCTGGAGGAGCGGTCATTAAAAAAAACGGGACACAATAGGCTTCAGTATCCCAATAGGTAGTTCCGCCATACTTTTCACCGGTAAACCCTTTGGGCCCCACATTTAATCTTTCGTCCTCACCGGTATAGGTTTGGTTTAGATGGAAGATGTTAAACCGGATACCTTGCTGCGCAGCTACATCACCTTTAATTTTAATATCACTGAGAACCCATTTTTTGGCCCATTTTTGTCGGTGATCGGCAAATAATTTATCGAAACCTTTGTGGCAAGCGTACGAAACTAATTCTTCGGCATTGGATTTTAATTCGTTGGTAGCGTAATTTAAAGATGAGGTTACGCCAACAAATTTCTCAAGACAAGCCGTTTGACCTGCTTTTATTTCAAACTCAACCTTGTTGCCTACCCATTTGCTTAATTGAATAACTTCAGGTTTGGCTTGCACCTGTTTGTTATCTATCATTGCATGGTATTTGATGGCGATACCAACCCTAAAGTCCGATTTCTTGGTTTGAGACTCTAAATAGGCACCACCTTCAGTAGCATTTACATCTAAAACGTTCCAAAATTTCTCATCATAGTTAGCGTCCTCGTTTTCAATATCTCCGTCGATATAGGGGGTAAAGCTGATAACACCATTAAAGTTAACAGGTGTTACTTCATAACGGATAGCTCCGTTTTCGGTATCTGCCATGCTTACAAAGCGTTTTGCTTTAACATGGATTTTTCTGTCATCATCCAAAATAGCATCAAATTCCCTCTCTAAATATCCCTCTTGCATATTCAGTGTTCGCACAAAGTTTTCCACTTTACACTTGTACAAGTCTAATTCAGTACCGTCAATAGTAACGTCGATACCAATCCAGTTTGGAGAATTTAGAACCTTGGCAAAATATTCAGGATACCCATTTTTCCACCAACCCACTCTTGTTTTGTCAGGATAATAAACTCCGGCAATATAACTTCCCTGTAAGCTTGGTCCCGAATATTTTTCTTCAAAATTGGCCCGTTGTCCCATCTTTCCGTTACCAATGCTGAAGATACTTTCCGAAGCCTGATGATTGACGGGATCAAATCCTTCTTCAATCACACACCATTCGTTATGTTTAAGATATTTTTTCATGATTAAAATTTTTTATTCCCGTCGGTCGGGTCAAATAATTTTTAAGTGACATATTCATAAGTTATCTGCCTACGGTTGGGTTAGCCGTTTAACAGACCCAGTTTCTGCATGTTCATATTGTGCAACCCAGCTACCACCAAGTGAGCTTTGCCCAATACTTCTTCATTGCCAATGCCTACACACTTCATGCCTCCGGCCAAAGCTGCTTCAACCCCAGCTTCCGCATCTTCAAAAACCACGCAATCTTCAGGATCAACACCTAATGCTTCTGCACCTTTCAAAAAAACTTCCGGATCGGGTTTTGCTTTAGATACTTTTGTTCCGTCTATTATGGTGCTGAAATACGATGTTAGTTCCAATCGCTCCAGGATAGTCATGGCATTTTTACTGGCCGAACCTAAGGCAATTTTAATTCCTTCTTTTTTTAATAGTTCTAAAAATTCCTTGGTTCCGGGAAGGATTTCTTCCGGCCCCATTTTTAGAATATATGTCAAGTAATTTTCGTTTTTCTTTGCCGCCAAAGCCAGTTTTTCCTCTTCGGTTTTTTCAATCTGCCCTATTGAAAGAAGTATGTCTAAGGACGTCATTCTGCTCACACCTTTAAGTCTTTCGTTATCCTCAATGGTAAAATCGAACCCCATTTCATTAGCCAGTTCCTTCCATGCTATGTAATGATACTTGGCGGTATCTACTATTACCCCGTCTAAATCGAAAAGACAAGCTTTTACTTTTCCCATTTTATAAATAATTGTTAAATGTTGACGTTTTATTTTTCTGTTTTAAGCCTCTTGTTCTTTGTCCTGCTTTACAAAGGCTACTGAAAATGCTCCCAGCACCATAATTATTCCTGCCAGAATTAAAATATAAATACCCTGATTGCCAAAGAAAGATCTAAGAATAGGGCCTCCGATAACACCGCTCAAAATTTGCGGAATTACTACAGTCAGGTTAAAAAGTCCCATATATACCCCAATGCGCTTGGGAGGTAATACGCCCGATAAAATGGCATAAGGCATGGATAGTATAGCTGCCCAGGCCATCCCAATTCCAACCATTGATATAAGAATGTAATACTGATTTGTGAAGAAGAAAATACTTATAAAACTTAACCCTCCAAGAAGTAAGGAGAAACTGTAAATAGTTTTTCGGCTTGTTAAGGCGATCAGTTTTGGTAGTAAAATTGAATAAATTGCCGCAACTAAACTGTACATGGCAAAACATATACCAACCCAGTTACCTGCTTCGTCAAATGCTTTTCTTAAAATTGTGTCGGTGTTTTCGGTAGCATTAAAATCCAACGGAACCCCAAAATAGTGTTGCGAAATGGCTGTGGTGGAATAAACCCAAAGCAGGAAAAACGGAAACCACGAGAACAATTGAACAATAGAAAGCTGTCGCATAACCTTAGGAGCCGTTTTTAATAATTCCCAAAAACTCTCTTTCTTCTGCTTGTCTTCTTCAGTTATGTTTTTATACGCTTCGTATTCCTCGGGCGGATATTCTTTGGTTTTTAACACGGTAACTAAGACGCTTATTAACAGTAAGGTACCTCCAATATAAAACGACCATATCACAGATGGAGCTACCTCTCCGGTTTCACCTTCGTTGGATACACCAATAGCAGTTAAAATAAAGGGCAAAGCAGATCCTATTACCGCACCAAAATTAATCAGGAAACTCTGAACGGAATACCCAACGTTTCGTTGCTCTTCAGGAGTCATATCTGCAACCAGTGCCCTAAAAGGTTGAAAGGTTACATTAAACGAGCCGTCCATCAGGGCCAGCATGATAACGCCAAAAGCTAATGCTGCTGCTGTTCCCGCTTTAAAAACAAGAGGAGCGTTAGGCATAAAAAACATAGCTACCATTGAAATAATGGCCCCAAACAAAATATAAGGTGTTCTTCTTCCTATCCTGGTCCAGGTTTTATCGCTTGCTGCGCCAACCACTGGTTGCACAACTAATCCCATGATGGGTGCAACCAACCAAAAGAATGACAGGTTATGCGGATCCGCACCTAAACTGGTTAATATCCTACTTGCATTGGCATTTTGTAAGGCAAAGCCGAATTGAACTCCCAGGAAACCGAAACTTAGGTTCCAGATTTGCCAAAAGGATAATCGAGGCATCTTCTTCATAAAATCAAAAATAATTACATGATTACTATGTATCTCGGTTAACGAGATAAATCGCAGGAATATACAATAAATGCTATTAACCCGGATTTGTTTATCCAAGAGAGTAAAATACTTTGCTAATTCCAGAATTGGAGTTATGCAGGTGTTGACTTATATCAAATCGTGTCCAATGATTTAAAATCTGCATCAAAGATACGTTATAAATATTAATTCTAAGCTATCATTTATAGCTAGTTATGGCTGTTTGTTTGTGGGTGTGTTATAGAAACATCAGATTGCAACCGTTTGCGGTACATGCGTAAAATATAAAAAAAAGCTAAAAAAATATCAGGGCGTGGTTCTGCAACCGTTTGCAAAATCCGCTTTGGACTAATATCTACCAGCCAAAAGCTATAAACTAATCCCTCACCTTAGTCGTAGATTCTCTAATGCGCAATACAGGGGTGAGTACTTTTGTTTGGGGTATGTGAACTTCTTCCTCGTTTTCAATTTGATTAATTAATAACTGAATGGCCTCTTTCCCCATTTCAATACCTTTTTGTTCCACAGTTGATAAAGGAGGGTAGGCAATGGTGGCATTAGGACCATCTCCAAAACCTATTACGGAAATGTGCTCGGGAACTTTAATATCGTTTTTAATAAGTACTTGCATGGCTGCAATGGCCGTTGAATCGTTTACGGCAAATATACCGTCTATCCGGTTGGCTAACTGAAGTATTTTACCCGCATTGGCAAAAACTTCGTCTCTGGTATCGCATTTAATGACGTATTCTGGGTTATAATCTATACCAACTTCATTTAGTGCTGCCTGGTATCCTTCCTTTCTTCGTTTACCTATGGCCAGATTCTGAGGTCCTGCCAGGTGCAATATTTTTTTACATCCAATAGACATAAGATGGTGTGTGGCAATTTTTGCGCCTGAAAAATCATCAATAAGTACTTTGTCTGCTTCAATTTCTTCCGGTGCCCTATCAAAGAAAACCACAGGTACACCATGTTCAATTAAGTTACGTATGTGATCCAGTTGGTACGTGGTTTTACTCATCGACATTAAGATACCATCAACACGGTTGTCCAATAATGCTTGTGCGTCGCTAACCTCCCGGTGATAATCTTCGTTCGACTGGCATATCATTACATTATATCCGGCAGCATAGGCTACTTTGTCGATTCCTGCAAGAACAGAAGAAAAAAAGTGGTGTACAACTTCCGGTAATATAATACCAATGGTGTTGGTTTTGCTACGTCTCAAATTCAAGGCTAAAGCATTAGGTCTGTAATGAACCTTTTCGGCAAAAGCCTGAACCATCTGTTTTGTTTTCGGGCTGATATCCGGATGATCCTTTAGTGCCCGGGATACAGTAGATGCGGAGATGCCCAGTATTTTAGCGATGTCTTTTATAGTAACCTGATGTGTAGCCATGTAAAAATAAATGTATTGGTTATGTTTCCCATGCCATGGGGTTGTAATATTTAAAAGTACAATAATTGTGCAAAATAAAGTTGTTCTGCAGGCTTCTTTTGTAGAGTAATTTCCTCATTGCCATGAAAAACCAACATATATCATGTTTTGAACAAAAGTGCAAAAGGTTAAAAATATGTTATAAAACATACGTGCGTATTGCAAACGTCTTCGCAAACGTCTTCGCAAACGTTTGCGTTAAAAAATGTCAATAATAAACCCAATGATGTTAATAAATGTTTATCTCAAGCTTGTTTTTATTGTAGATTTGTAAAGTCCAAATGAGCGTAAGGCGATTGCAAAGCAGTGTGTTATGTTTGTATATTAAATCAATATCTAAATTTAAAATCTACTATCAATTAAGAAAATTAAACAAGTTTTTTAACTGTTAAATCTTTAGTTTTATGATTAAATCATTTCGTTTTAACAAAGTCATGCTGGTGCTGGCCGGTTTGTTTATTATAACAAACGTAGCCCTGGCTCAGGAAGTGACTATATCCGGTACCGTACGGGATGCCGGTATAGGTGATGTGTTACCGGGTGTTACCGTGGTTATTAAAGGTACAACCACCGGTACGATTACTACTCCGGATGGAACATATACTATAAGTGCAAATAAAGGTGATGTTCTCATGTTTTCATTTATTGGTTTTCTTTCACAAGAAGTGGTTGTAGGAGACCAAACAACCATTAATATCGAGTTGGAAGATGATGTTATTGGCATGGAGGAGGTTGTGGTGATTGGTTATGGTGTTCAGAAGAAGGAAGATAAAACCGGTTCTGTGGTAAGCGTATCTTCCAAAGATTTTAATAAAGGAAATATTACTTCCGCACAGGATCTGTTGGTGGGTAAGTCTTCAGGAGTAGTTATTACTTCAGCTGGAGGTGCCCCAGGTAGCAGCTCCACCATTCGAATTCGTGGAGGTTCTTCATTAAATGCTTCTAACGATCCTCTTATTATTGTAGATGGGATGCCAATAGAAAGTGTTGCAAACAATGTTAGTGGTAGTGCAAATGCCCTTTCATTTATTAATCCAAACGATATTGAAACTTTTACGGTATTAAAAGATGCTTCGGCAACTGCAATTTACGGTTCCAGAGCTTCCAATGGTGTTATTATTATTACCACTAAAAAAGGATCGGCCGGCAGTGATATGATGATTTCATACAGCGGTAACGTTTCGGTTTCTACTCCAATAGATTATGTGGATGTATATTCGGGGGATGAAATGAGAAAAATAGCCCTGGAGAATGAGACTTTGTTTGGTGCCATTAATTTTAACACATTGGGCACAGCCAATACAGATTGGCAAAAGGAAATTTTCCGTACCGCTATTTCACATGATCATAATGTTGCATTTTCCGGGGCATATGATTTTTTGCCCTATCGTGTTTCTATAGGATATACCAATCAGGAAGGTATTTTGGAAAATACGGATATGGAGAGGGTTACCGCATCTGTAAACTTGAATCCTAGTTTTCTGGACGACCATTTAACAGTAAACGCCAATGCCAAATTGATGAGTACAAAAAATAATTTTGGTGATGACGGAGCAATTGGTTCTGCTATTTCAATGGATCCTACTCAGCCTATTTACGACAAAGAAGCCGATGATTTCGCAGGATATTACCAATGGCAAAACTATGGGGCCAACCTGGGTACACCTAACCCTGTTGAGCAAGCATTCGCAGTAGATAATACATCTGATGTAATTAGGTTTGTTGGTAGTTTAAAATTGGATTATACCCTTCCGATGTTACCTGAACTTAAGGCAACTTTAAATATGGCCACTGATTATACAGATAGTGAAGGTGTTAACAATCGGCCGATTACTTCTCCGTCAACCTTGGTTCCGGGAGACTATGGTAAGTTAAGTGATTATGGTGCCACGAATAAAAACAACCTTTTGGATTTTTATTTGAATTATAATAAAGACCTAGATGAAAATCATAGAATGGATGCCACAGGAGGTTATTCCTGGCAACACTTTGAGAGAGAAGAATACAATTATACAACATCAATTGAAGCTCCAGGTCATCCGTTAGAGGTTGACAATGACACTGAGTCAAAAACTGAAAATTATTTGGTTTCATTCTTTGGTAGATTAAACTATGCCTATAAAAACAGATATCTTTTAACCGGTACTTTCCGTTACGATGGATCTTCCCGATTTAATGAGGACAACAGATGGGGATTTTTTCCGTCGGCCGCCTTTGCATGGAAAATTCATGAAGAGTCATTCCTGCAAGATGTTGATGTTTTATCAAATTTAAAACTTAGAATGGGTTGGGGTATCACAGGGCAACAGGACATTATAGAAGACAATGATTATCCCGGGCAAGCTCAGTATACTGCTTCCGATAACGGATATTATTATTATATCAACGGGAAATATATCCGTACATTAAGGCCTGAGACGTACGATCCTGATATTAAGTGGGAGGAAACAACAACTCAAAACATTGGTCTTGATTTCGGATTCTTAAATAACAGAGTTAACGGATCTATCGATTACTACTTCAGAGAAACCAAGGATTTATTAAACGATGTAACGATCCCTAGTGGAAGTAACTTTTCTAACACATTATTAACTAATGTGGGTAACCTGGAGAATAAAGGGATCGAGGTTTCGTTGGATTTCGTGCCTATATCTAAGCCGGATATGTCGCTAAATATTGGCATAAACTTTACCCATAATAAAAATGAAATCACCAGACTGTTATTAAACGATGACCCAGATTATATTGGCGTACCTGAAGGTACTGGAATGACTGGTATTACTCAGGTTTCCAGAGTGGGGGAAGCTGCCCATGCTTTCTTTGTAAACAAGCAAGTATATGATACTAATGGTAAGCCAATTGAAGGGTTGTATGAAGATTTGGCCGGGAATGGCGGAGAGATCGCCGGAGATAATGCCAATAAATATATTTATCATGATCCTGCACCTGATTATACTTTAGGTTTTTCGGCACGTTTTAACTATAAGAATTTTGATATGTCGACATCCCTACGTGCCAATATCGACAATTACGTGTTGAATCAAGTGGCCGCAGGTTCTTCTTATGACCAAATGCAACAAATTGGATACTGGAAAAATATGCCGACCCACCTGAGCAAAACAAATTTTGTGAAGCGTCAGTTTACATCTGATTATTTTGTAGAGAACGCTTCTTTCTTGAAAATGGATAACATCAGTGCAGGATATGTTTTTGATAATGTAGCCGGACAGGATATCAGCGCAAGAGTAAGCTTTACGGTACAGAATGTATTCACGGTTACTGAGTACAGTGGGCTAGATCCTGAAGTTGGAGAAAAAGACGATAGATTTGGTGTTGATAACAATTTCTATCCAAGACCTCGAACGTTTACATTAGGTGTTAATTTAACATTTTAATTATTTAACAACAGATGAAGATGAAATTAAATATATTATTCGGAATACTGATTTCAGCGCTGATGTTTACATCGTGTGTGAATGATTTAGATGTGAAGCCTATTGACCCCAATAAAATTCTTGCGGGTAACTTAGGCGACGATCCAGCTTATATGGAACAAGCGCTTGGTAAGCTTTATGCTAGTTTTATTATTTCCGGTCAAGGAGATGGTAATGCCGATATTACATCAAGTGATGATGGTTTCTTTACACTAGCCAGGGCGTTATGGAACTTGCAGGAAATAACTACTGATGAGTGTATGAATGCGTGGGGGGATGTGGGAATTGCCGATTTAAATACAATGAGTTGGAGCCCCCAGAATCCATTTTTAACTGCGGTATATCAACGTTTAAGCTTGAGTGTTACTTATTGTAACGACTTTTTAAATAACACAGCAGGAACTTCAGATCCTGAATTTATTAGATACCGTGCAGAGGCCAGATACCTAAGAGCATTAGCTTACTACTGGTTAATGGACTTGTTCGGAAATCCTCCATTCACAACTGAAGCAGACGGTGTTGGCAAATATTTTCCTGAGCAAATTCAAAGGGCTCAGTTGTTTAGGTATGTGGTTGATGAACTAAAAGCGATTGAAGCTGATTTGGGTGAGCCTGGATATTCATACCCACAAGCAGATAAAGGTTCGTGTTGGATGTTGTTGGCCAGAACGTATTTAAACGCTGAGGTTTATATTGGAGAATCGAAGTGGGACAGCTGTAAAGTTTATTGTGATAAAGTAATTGAGAGCAATGCATACCAGTTGGCTGATGACTACAGACAAAACTTTAGTGCAGATAACGATCGCCAGCATGGAAACAACGAAATGATTTTTGCTTTTGCAGAAGATGGTATCAATACCCAAGGTAATGGAGGGACAACTTTCCTTATTCAGTCATCCAGCGATGCAACTTACATTCCTGCAGAAATTTATCATGGACTTACTTCCAACACAAACTGGAACGGTAACCGTGCCAGAAAACAGCTGATGAATATTTTAGTAGACACATTGGCTACTTACGGTAATGTAAGTGTACCTGCAGAAGACACTATTTTTGCGCAAGCACCTGATAATAGGATTTATTTAAGACAAAAAAGATCCATTGACATTCCAACTGTAAACTCTAGTGGAGACTTTGGAGTTGGAGTATACAAGTTTACCGCAAAAAACCACGATGGTTCGCAAGCGGATAACTACAATACCACATATGCAAGTACCGATTTCCCAATTTTCCGTTATGCAGATGCCTATTTAATGAGGGCCGAAGCTTTGTATAATTCGGGTAATTCAGCCGATGCAGTAACAGACATCAATGTGGTAAGAAGAAGAGCTTATGGCGACAACAGTGGTGATATTACGGAAGCACAATTAAACGACGACTTCATTATTAATGAGCGTGCCCGTGAGTTCTATTACGAGGGACAAAGACGTACGGATTTGGTCCGTTTTGGTAAATTTACAGGTGGTAATTATCTATGGTCGTGGAAAGGTGGAACCTTCAATGGGTCGTCCACTTCCAGCCACAGGGATTTGTTCCCAATTCCGGGAGACGAGATTTCGGCTAATCCTAATATAACGCAGAATGATGGTTATTAATCATTTAAAAACAGTAAAAATGAAAAAATACTATATATTATTATTTGCACTAGTTGGGGTGTTGGGCTTTTTTACAAGCTGCGAAAAAGATGGCGACAGCCCTGTGATGCGCGAAAATGTTATTGCGCCTGCAATTACAACCATGCCCGATTTAACATTGGTGAGGGCTAACGGCGCTAATAATGTAATCTTCAAATGTTCAGAAGTTGACCCTGGATTTAATGCATCGGCAAGTTACTTTCTGGAGGCTTGTCCGGCAGGCAATAACTTCCAGGATGTGATTCAGGTATATAATGGTATTACCTGCGAAGAAATTACGATGACCGTGAGTGCGTTAAACAATATTTTGTTAGACGGTTTCCCCGAAGATATGACTTCATCGGTTGATTTCAGAATTCGTTGTGTACTTGAAACAGATGCCGGTGCCGGCGTTGAAGATTTAGAATTCATCTCGGCAACGGTAACTGCAGATGCTACCATTTTTGGATTGTTACGTCTAGATGTAATAATTACGGGTGCTACAGAATCACAAAAAATCGTTTCTCCGGCTAGTGATGGAAATTATGAAGGTTTCGTTAAATTTAATGCTGGTGATACATTTACACTTCTTGATCCTGATAACAATATTACTTACGGCGGTGGCAGTGGAAACCTGGTAGTTGACGGAGCTGCAATTGCCGTTGCCGATGCCAGTTGGTATAAGCTAAGCGCCGATGTTAATGGTCTTGCATTTGTCAATGAAGCTTATAGTATGGGGCTTGTTGGTAGTGCCACTCCTAACGGATGGGATGGACCTGACCAGCCAATGAATTACGATGCAGCAGAAGGAACCTGGAGTATTACATTAAATCTTATTTCAGGAATGATTAAATTCAGATTGAATAATAGCTGGTCGTGGAATATGGGTCATGTTGAAGGTGAAGAGCCTGGTATGTCCGGAAATACACAGCAAGGTGGTGTAGGTAACGATATTCCTATCAGCGAAGATGGTAATTATACCATCATTTTTAAGGTGTTGAGTGATGATGCTGGTACTTACGAAATTATTAAAAACTAAATCCATTAGTGAATAATTTTGCATCCTGCCTTGTTTTGGCAGGATGCCTTTAAAAGAATGAGTATGAAAAATATATTAATAAAAATAACTGGTCTTCTAATGGCAGCTGTTCTTCTGGTTATAGTCGGCTGCGAAAAAGACGACCTTCCCAAATTGGATGCCGAGATGGTAACCTGGAAGAATGACGGAATAACTTCGACTTCCGTTAAATTAAGTGGTTTTGTAGTTGCGGAAGGAGCTGGTTATACCGAATATGGCGTTGTTTGGGGCTTAACAGAGAACCCCACCACTTCAGATAATAAGAAGGCTGCGGATACAGTAGAAAAGGCTGTTTATTGGGTAACTGTTGATGGTTTGGAGCACTTAACAACTTATCACTATAGAGCTTATGTGATTGACAATGCTGGCAATACAACCTATGGTGAAGATGGCACTTTTAAAACTTTGGCCCATGTTCCAACGGTTGCAGTCAGTGCGGCAACGGGTGTCACGGATATTTTCGCACAGGTAACAGGTAATGTTACTTATGATGGAAAAGCAGATGTAACCGCTAAAGGTATTTGTTGGAATACGGAAACTGCTCCTACCGTGGATAATTCTTCTACTTCAAATGGCGAAGGTTTGGGTGAGTATACTGCTGATCTTGAAAATCTTTTGCCTGCGACAATGTACTATGTTCGTGCCTATGCAATTAACAAAATAGGTACTGCGTATAGTAGTGAAATAACTTTTACTACAGAAAACGGTGTACCAGTTTTAACAACCGATAGTATTCGTGATATCACAAAAACAACTGCCAATATTTACGGTACAGTAGTTGCCGGAGGAGGAGTGGATATTACCGAAAGAGGTTTTGTAATGGCACAAGCAGCGAATCCAACTATTGATGACACAAAAATTGTAGATGCTGCAACGACAGAAGGATCTATGATGGCTGCCCTTACTGAATTGTCTTCCGGGAAAAGATATTATGTGCGTGCCTTTGCCACTAACAGCGAGGGAACGGCTTATGGTGAACAAATCATGTTTACCACATTGTCGGATATAACCACATGGTATGTTCCTGGCGATTATGTGGCAGCAAGTTATCCCGGTACGACTTTTGCTAACTGGGACCCTGCCAATTCTCCTTTTGTTAAGAATACGGATGATAATCCAACTACGCTTGAAGGTTATGTGTACATGGCTAATGCCAGCAATAATTGGAAGTTCGCATCAAAACCAAGTTGGGATGGTCCTAATTATGGTGATAGCGGCACAGCTGGTGAGTTGAGTGACGATCCTAATGCTGGAAACTTTGATGTTCCTGCTGGATATTATAAGATCAATGTCGATATGTCTGCCACACCGATGACATATACCGCAGTAGCTACCCATTGGGGAGTAATTGGCGATGCTTCTCCAGGAGGTTGGGCCAATGATACCGATCTTACTTATCATCCAGCTTCTAAGAAATGGAGAGGTACCGTTCATTTGGCTAATGGTTCATTTAAGTTTAGAGCGAATGACGATTGGGCAATCAATTATGGATTAAACGAAGGTGATGATTATTTAAGTCATGATGGATCTAATATTGCCAATACATTAGAGGCCGATTATGATATCACACTTGACTTAAGTAACCCAAATCAGTATACTTATATGGCTAACCGTTGGGGGGTTATTGGTGATGCTACCCCTGGAGGTTGGGACAATGATACAGATATGACATGGGATGCAACAAATCAGGTATTTACAGCAACGCTTGATTTAACAGCTGCTTCGTTTAAGTTTAGAGCAAACGATGACTGGGCAATAAACCTTGGAGGTGATCTTGGTGCATTAGTACAGGATGGAGGTAATTTCTCAATTGCCGAAACAGGTAACTATACAATTACCTTGAACACAATGACTAATGTTGCCACAGTTACTAAAAACTAATATTACATTTTTAATGCTAGGAAAGGCCGTCATTTAATGGCGGCCTTTTATTTCTATTCGCAAATAGAATTCGTTGATACCTAAATACCATTGCCATGCGACATTTAATTCCTGTCATATTAATCCTGTTCAATCTAAGCGCTTGTCAAAACACCCCAAACCAACCCAAAAAATTAACAGATACACCTCCGGCTTGGGCAAAGGATGTAATCTGGTACCAAATATTTGTGGAGCGTTTTAATAATGGGGATTCTTCAAATGATCCTTCGCCGGAAACCATGTATGCTGCATCTAACTTTATAGAAACACCCCAAAACTGGTCGGTAACCTCATGGACGCAGGAATGGTATCAGGAAGAAGAGTGGGCTAGAAAAGACGTGCAGGATTTTTATGCTAACCTACAATTGCGGAGGTATGGAGGTGATTTGCAAGGCGTGTTAAATAAACTTGATTATATACAAGACCTGGGAATCACGGCTATCTATTTTAACCCGTTGAACGATGCCCCATCGCTTCATAAATACGATGCCCGCAACTATCATCATATAGATGTGACTTTTGGCCCCGATCCAAAGGGAGATATGGAAATTATGGCATCGGAGGATCCCAATGATCCATCCACATGGAAGTGGACATCGGCGGATAAATTGTTTTTAAAGGTTATCGACGAATGCCACAAAAGAAATATCAGGGTGGTGCTGGATTATTCCTGGAACCATACCGGAGTTGAGTTCTGGGCATGGAAAGATATTATTAAAAACCAGGGGGAATCTAAATATAAAGATTGGTATAAAATCAAATCGTTTGATGATCCAACAACTGAGGAAAATGAATTTGAGTATGAGGGTTGGTTAAATATTATGAGCCTGCCTGCCCTAACAAAAGTAAATACACAAGGGGAGCATAAGCCAGGCCATCCATTTGAAGGAGATTTGCATCCCGAAGTGAAGAAACATGTGTATGATGTAACCAAACGTTGGTTGGCCCCAAACGGGGATGTAAGCAAAGGGCTGGACGGTTACCGTTTGGATGTTGCCGATCATATACCCATGGGATTTTGGAGAGACTATTATAAATATGTAAAATCCATCAATCCCGAAGCTTATTTGGTGGGAGAAATCTGGTGGGAAGAATGGCCGGATAAACTGATGAATCCTGTTCCATATTTAAGGGGAGGTGTATTTGACGCAGTAATGCATTATCAGGTTTACCGTCCGGCACGTTACTTTTTTGCCAAGTCCGATTATCAAATTGATGCAGCTCAATTGGTAGATAGCCTGAACTATCAATGGGGAAGAATAAGTGATGCCACAGCCAAAGGAATGATGAATGTAGCTGCCACCCACGATACACCTCGACTGTTGACTTCTTTTGCCAATCCTGGAAAATACAAATACAAGGCTAAGCCCAACGATGATGAAAACTATATAACAGGAAAACCTGACGAAGAGACCTATCGAAGGGTGAAGCTTTATTTGTTGCACCAGTTTACCAGTATTGGGGCTCCTCATATCTGGAACGGCGATGAAATGGGCATGTGGGGAAGTGACGACCCGGATTGTCGTAAGCCGCTTTGGTGGCCGGAGTATACATTTGATGATGAAAACAAGAATAGCATCCATGATAAGGAACCTGAATATGTAGAGGTTGGGTTTAATGCTGATTTACACGGATATTACAAGCAGATGACCAAACTAAGAAACGAAAATCTTGTTTTAAAAGAAGGAAGTATTGAGTTTGTAAAAGCCGAAGGAAGCTTATTGGTTTACAACAGAATTAATGGCAACGAGAAAGTTCTAGTGGTTTTAAATGCAGGCGAAAAAGGGCTAAGTTATGAATTTTCATCTGGCAAAAAGTATATGGATATACTAAGTGGTGAAATTTTTGAAGGAAATCAAATGCTTGTAGAAGGGATTTCCGGGCATGTGTTAAAAGAAGTGGAAAATTAATACTATAAATAAGATGAGGAATTGGTCAATTTTATTATTAATAACGTGGTGTACGATATTCACCAGTGCACAGGTAGTTACATCCGATCCAACCATTCCGGTGGAAAGCGATGCGGTTACAATCACATTTTATGCGGATCAGGGAACAGGAGGTTTGGAGAATTTTACAGGTGAAGTATATGCCCATACCGGTGTTATTACGGATCAAAGTACCAGTGGCTCGGATTGGAAATATGCACCTGCATGGGGGGATAATGATGCGAAATATAAACTGACAAGAACTGCAGCCAATACTTATACATTAACCATTTCACCCAATATTCGCGACTATTATGGAGTTCCGTCGGGCGAGAAGATTGAGCAAATGGCCTTTGTTTTTAGAAGTGCGGATAAATCCCTGGAAGGCAAGGATACGGGAGGTAAAGATATATTTGTGAATGTATCAGAGGAGATATTAACCGTGTCAATATCCACTCCGGCAGATAATAGTGTATTTGAGAGCGGAGCTGATGTTGAGGTAAAAGTAGATGCCTTGCTCAACGATAACCTTGAGCTTTTTGTAAATGGGACTTCTGTTGCCAGTACGTCTGCCCAATCACTCACTCATACGGTTACAAATATAACTCTCGACGAATATGAGTTAAGAGCTGTAGCAACCAAAGGTGCGGAGACAGTTGAGTCCAGCATCAAGTTTTACGTGAGGGGAGAGGTGGTTAACGAAACCAAACCTGCAGGGTTACGCAGGGGAGTTAACGTAATTGACGCAAATACTGTTACCGTATTATTGTTTGCTCCGGATAAGGAGTTTGTATACCTAATGGGCGATTTCAACGATTGGGAACCTTCCAACGATGCCCTGATGAAAAAAGATGGGGACTATTTTTGGTTGACATTGGATGGTTTAAACATTGAAACAGAATATGCTTATCAATTTTGGTTTGATGAGGGATTGAAAGTAGCTGATCCGTACACCAATAAAGTGCTTGATCCCTGGAACGACCAGTATATTCCGGAAGGCGTTTATCCAAGCCTTAAAGCTTATCCTGATGATAAAACAGAGGAAATCGTAAGCGTTTTTGCAACTGCCGATCAAAGTTACAATTGGCAGGTGGAAGATTTTGAGGTGCCCGATGCTACCAAACTGGTTATTTATGAATTGCTTATTAGAGACTGGTCTGAAAACGGAGATATAAAAACGGTTACTGACTCTATTGATTATTTCAAGCGCCTTGGAGTAACGGCTATCGAACTAATGCCATTCAACGAGTTTGAAGGTAATGACAGTTGGGGTTATAATCCATCCTTTTATTTTGCGCCGGACAAGGCTTATGGAACCGCAGAAGATTACAAAGAATTTATTGATGTTTGCCACCAAAACGGAATTGCGGTTTTAATGGATATGGTGCTGAACCATTCCTTTGGCCAATCTTCGTTTGCCCGGATGTATTTCGAAGGTGGAAAGCCTGCGGATAATAACCCCTGGTACAACCGCGAACATAATATGCTGGAGCCTGCGGCCCATTGGGGTTACGACTTTAACCATGAAAGCCTTGAAACTCAAATGTTGGTTGACTCAATCAATGAATTCTGGTTAAAAGAGTATAAAATAGATGGGTTTAGGTTCGATTTTACCAAGGGATTTACAAATAAAGAATATCCTGTGGGAGATTGGGCCAGTGCCTATGATCAGGGCCGTATAAATATATTGAAGCGTATGGCCGATGAAATCTGGAGCGTGAAAGAGGATGCGATTATTTCTTTTGAACATTTAAGCGAGAACTCAGAGGAAAAAGTATTGGCCGAATATGGCATATTGCTATGGGGTAATCATAATTATAATTTCTATCGAGCAACTGAGGGTAAAATAAATGGTTCAGATTTCTCGTGGGCTTCATATCTTCAAAGAGATTGGAGTAAACCACATATCATTAATTACATGGAAAGTCATGATGAGGAACGAATCATGTATAATAATCTAAATGATGGAGAAAGTTCTGGAGACTACGATGTTACTGATTTACCCACTGCACTTAATCGTACAGAGGCTGCCGCAGTGTTTTTAATGACTATACCAGGACCTAAGATGATTTGGCAGTTTGGCGAACTAGGTTATGATATTTCCATTGACGAGAATGGCAGAACAGGTAAGAAGCCTATTAAATGGGAATATTACGAAGATGAAAACAGGAAGGCACTTTATAATACTTATTCAGAAATCATCGACTTAAAGAAAAACGAGTCCGTTTTTTCAACCGAAGATTTCAATATGGAAGTTTCTGCTTCAACCAAACTTATTGAGCTTAATGAAAGCGGCTCTGATATTCGTTTGGTGGGCAACTTCGATTTAATTGAGAAAACAGTGTTGCCAAAATTCAGCTCCACAGGATATTGGTTTAATCATTTCGATGGTGATAGCATAAACGTTACCGGTACAAATATGACATACACTTTACAACCAGGTGAGTTTGCCCTGTTTACTCAGAAAAAGCTGGATGGTTTTGTTCCTCATGTGGGTATTGGCGATCCCACTTATTTTAATAACGCATGGATAGCGCCCAATCCGGTTACTGCTGTGTTGCGCATTTATTCTGGTGATAACCCATTCGAAAGAATTAAGATAACTTCTATAACCGGGCAATTGATAATCGATAAAGCTATTAATGGAAGAGAGGACAGTGTTGATTTATCCTCTTATCCTACTGGTATTTATTTAATCCACTTGATAGGCGATAATAATGGTTATCGGGCATTTAAAGTGATAAAGCATTAATATATGGATAGGCTCGTACTTTTGTTATATACTTGGGGGAGTATTTTGCAACCTCCGGTTTTTTATGGATAAACTAGGGAATAGTGTTTGGGTTTGTCCAGAGTAGACGTCAATATTATAAACGCATATTCTGCCCTTTGATGGTAGAATATGGGGGTTAACGTACTTAAGTAAAATTTATAATGCATTTTTGTTGAACAATCAAAGATGAAAGCCGTAAAAATTTATTTTAAATATATGCATTCTTAAATTTTTCCGACTAAACATAACAAGCCAAAATCCTATTTGGTTTTGGCTTGTCCACGTTAAATTTTAATGCTTACTATGATCCTCTTTTTTTGAAGCTGTTCTATCGTATTTGCAGCATCCGGGTAATGAGCTGTAAGTTTCATCCTTGGCTTTGTGCATGTCAGTATCATGCCCAACCTTGGCAATGGCCATGTGGACTTTATGGACGTTGGTTTTTGATTCATCGAATGAAACTTTTATCATTTTGGTTTGCTTATCCCAGTCGGCACCGGTTACCCCCTCAACCGATTGGGCCGCTTTTTCGATACGGTTTTCGCACATACCGCAGTTGCCATACACTTTAAATTTTTCTGTTTTTGCCTGAGCAAATAGCATACTTGTTCCTAAAAGGAACATACTTATTAAACTTAACATTTTTGTTTTCATATTATTTTAATTTTAATTGTTATTTCGCATAATCAAGTATCTCGCTGGTTTCCCCGCAACTCAGCATCATATCCCCAAAATATGGATTCCGTATTTCGTCATCTGAACTGAACCAATAAGCACCTTTATCTTTTTCAGCCATGGGACAATACTGGTAATAGGCTGTCACATTGTTTAGTCCGAAAGCTTTAAGGCTTTTGTAAAAGGTCAAATTGAATTTGGCGAATTCGGTTCGTTGTTTTTCAACATCCATCGATTTACTTATTGATTTGGATGTTTTTTCAAGAACAGCAACGTATTCCATCCATGCCATATGGGCATCACCTTTTAGTAATCCCATATCAACGCTTTCGATGCTATTAACCAATTCATCGGCCATTGTTATAACTTTTTGAGCATCAGATGTAATGAATGCATCTTTCATCAATAGGTATTTGTTGTAAACATCAGTCAGTTGCTTTTTGAATTCAACGCTAACATTAAATTTTTGTGGTTCTTTCGCCAGGTCTTTCCTTCCGTTCGCAGACATGGGTTGGTCATCATGATTGTGCCCTGTTGAATCAGCTCTCCCATCAGGGTTCATCATACTTGTTTTTCCCGCCAGTTGTGCCGCTGCATCGATTTTGAATACACCGTTTACCGCAATTTCCTCTCCTTCTTGCAAGCCCTTGGCTACTACATAAAAATTACCTGCCTCCGGTCCCAAAACAATTTCACGATAAAGGAATGATGGATTTTCCCTGTTCGGAACTTTTACATATACCACTGCTCTTTTTCCCGTCCAAAGCAATGCCGTTTTAGGGATGAGTATTTCAGTGCCCGCTGCTGCAAATTTCGAATTTACAATACCCTTTGTGAACATCTCTGGTTTTACTTCAAGTTTGGGATTCATTAACTCTACCCTTACCTTTGCTATTCTGGTTCTTGAATCAATAAAGGGGTCGATAAATGAAACTTTACCTTTAAAATTTCTACCTGGTAATGATTGTATAGTAAACTCAACTTCATCCTTTAACTTAATCCAGGGTAAATCACTTTCATAGGCATCAAACAAAGCCCACACTTTGGTTAAATCAACCACTTTGAAAAGAGCCGAACCTTCCTTTATATAATCACCAATGGCTGCATGGCGCATGGTAACGGTTCCTGAAATTGGAGAAAGTACATCAAAGTACAACAGTGGTTCTCCTTTTTCTTCAATCGCTTTAATTTGTTTGTCGGTTAAACCCCAAAGCTTCAGTTTGCCTATTGCTGCTGTGTACAATGCCGGTCGGGATTCCTTAAAGGCAATAGCCTCCAAAAGTTCTCGTTGTGCGGTGACTAACTCAGGGGAGTAGATGGTGGCCAGCTTTTGCCCCTTTTTAACATTTTGCCCGGTAAAGTTCACAAACAGTTCCTCTATTCTTCCTCCAAAACGAGCTGTTAACTCAGCAATTCTTCGCTCGTCTTCCTGTATTTTGCCCTGAAGATGAATCGATTTTTCAGGAGTTCCGGTATCCACCACCAAAGTTTGAATCGCAGCCAGTTTTGCCGCTGATTCAGACATCATAATTTCATTAGGATCCACATCTTCACCGTCTGCAACCATCGATGCCAACGGGATTAAATCCATGCCGCATATTGGACAATCGCCCGGTTCATCTTGTTTGATTTGGGGGTGCATGGAACAAGTCCAGGATGAAGGGTCTTCCGATTCATGGTCATGACCTTCATGACCCGTTAGCTCTTGTTCTTCTTTGTTAGTTGTACTTGAGCTTCCTGAGTGAAAAAAAAGCCACCCCAAAAGTAATCCAACCACTAAAGCGCCAATTACAAGCTTTAAGTTTTGTTTTATATTCTCTGTGATATTCTTCATGATAATAAATTAATTTGTCTTTGCTTAGTCTGACATTGCAATGAGCGCAGTCGAACTGTTATTTACCCATTAAGTAATTGAGGAATGAAATGGCACCTTGCTTATCCGCAATCGCTTTTTCTTTTTCTAAATGATATGTCAATACTTTACGCTCCATCCTTAATATTTCCTCGAAATCCTTGTTTCCTGTTACGTACCCCGTTTCCAGAATTTTAATTGCTTTTAGCGCCAGGTCAAGTTGCGTGTCGTACAATTGAATCCTTCTTTTTGCATCATGATAGTCTTTCCACCCATTTTCAAAAAGTGTTTCCAAAAGATTGTTTTTATTCTCTTTTTCGAATGACTTCGTGGCTTCCAAATAAATTACCTCTTGCACTTTTGCTTTGTATTTATTACGGTATAGCGGAATGGTTAAACCAACCGATGGAAAGATAAAAGCGTCTTTTCCCGCAAGGTTATTTTCACCTTTACCCATCAAAATATAATCGAACCCAATGTTGAAATTCGGGTTACCGCTGCGTTTGGCCACATCGCGTTGGTATTCCAAAGCGGCTTGCTGTAATTCGATGGATAGTAATTGGTGGTTATTAGTTGTAACAGAATCAAGTGCAGCCTGTTTTGAAATGGGAAAATCATTTCGCCACAAATCGTCAGGTACAGAAATCGACTCAATTTCATGCGTATTTAAAAAGTTCTTAAACATCACTTCAAGAACATATTCTTGGTCTTTGAGCAGCGCGAGTTGATTTTCCAGTTCATTAATCTCCATTTCAATGCGGTATTCATCAACAACGGAAACTTTCCCCACTTCAACTTTAATCGTTGCTAACTTTTGAAAGGTTTGCAGTATTTCGATGTTCTCAAGCGTTATTGCTATCGCCTTTTTATTAAAATATAGATTAAAATATGCGCCTCTTACTTCATTAAAAAGTTTGGACTTAGTCTCTTCAAACAATTCGTATTTCGCCTTTGCCGTTCGAATGGCTGCGTTTTCTTTGGCTGCCAAAGTACCAAACCAAGGGAATAGGTGGGATGCAGATATTCTAAATTGCTGCGGACCAACACGGGTTTCAACAGGGCTTATAAAATATGCAAAAGCAACTTGCGGGTCGGGCAAAGCTTTAACCTGCGGTGCAATTTCCAAAGCTGCCATATAATCGTTAAACTTTGCCTTTAATTCAGGATTATTTTCCGATGCTATTCGCAAATAATTGTCCAAATCTTCCCGTTGTGCCGTAACCCATGAAGTAAGCAACACAAACAATAGGAGTGTTATTATCTTGATTTTCCTCATGGCTTATACTTTTTGTTGTCTCATTTCCTTTTTTATTCTTTGTTCCTGCCACATACTGTACAGCACCGGAACCACAAACATGGTTAACACTTCAATAGTCATACCTCCAAACAGTGGGATGGCCATTGGGACCATAATATCAGAACCTTTACCCGTTGAAGTCAGCACTGGAAGTAAAGCGATTATTGTTGTTGCTGTTGTCATGATGGCCGGGCGCACCCTTTTTGAACCAGCTTCTAAAATAAGCGCACGAATTTCTTTTACGCTTTTCGGATTATTCTTTTCCTGAAGTTGTTTAATGTAAGTACTGATGAGCACACCATCGTCGGTTGCCACACCGAAAAGGGCGATAAAGCCGACCCAAACAGCAACACTGAGGTTAATGGTTTTTATCTGGAATAAATTCTGAAGATGTATGCCTCCTACTGTAGCATCCATAAACCAGGGCTGACCATACAGCCATAACATGATAAAACCACCGGAAAACGCAACAATAACACCGGTAAAGATTAACGATGTTGATGTTACCGAACGGAATTGAAAATAGAGTATCAGGAATATGACTATCAACGAAACTGGAATAACAATCATTAAACGTTT
The DNA here is from genome assembly GCF_050589685.1 of Saccharicrinis sp. 156. Taxonomy (NCBI): domain Bacteria; kingdom Pseudomonadati; phylum Bacteroidota; class Bacteroidia; order Marinilabiliales; family Marinilabiliaceae; genus Saccharicrinis; species Saccharicrinis sp. 156. The sequence goes on along the minus strand of NZ_JBNGOS010000003.1, from coordinate 188,908 downwards.
TGTAGCCCTGATTTGATTCTCGTAGTTTCCGGTAAATACATAGTTTACGCCCGCAGGAACAATAAATTCACCTGATTCGATTTTTCCAGATAAGTACTCCTGTGCATTTTCCACCACATCCACCTCGGCAAAGCCATCTTGTTTATCGAAGATTACATACCCTACAAGAAATGTATTTTCACTTTTAATTAATTGCGGGCCCCTTACGTAATGAAATGTGACTAATTCTCCCAATGGAATTTGGGAGCCGCTCGCTGTTGGAATTAATATCTTTTTTAAGTCCTCGGGATTGTCACGAAATTCACGGGCATAACGTAAGCGAACCGGGAAACGTTCCCTACCTTCAACTGTAGTTGTTAATTGCATGCCGCCAATACCGCTACTGATTACATTTTGTAAGCTTTTTACGGTAATTCCATATCGTGCAATGGCATCCCGGTTTATCTCCATTTCCAAATACGGTTTGCCAACTACACGGTCGGCAAATACCGACATGCTTTCAACACCCTCCACATGCTTCAAATGATTTTCAATTTCAAAGCCAACTTTTTCGATGCTTTCCAAATCAGGACCATACACCTTTATTCCCATGGGAGCTCGCATGCCTGTTTGAAGCATTACCAAACGGGTTGAGATAGGTTGTAATTTGGGAGCCGAAGTTAATCCCGGTATGGAGGATTGTTTGATTATTTCGTCCCAAATATCATCGGGAGATTGTATTTCATCTCTCCATTGCCGGAAATATTCACCGTTTTTATCTACTGTCAGATTCTCTTTCTCGATTAACCGGAATCCCTCTTCTTTGGGATTGTAAGTTGAACCATCAACCAAAACAAATGCATCATTTTTATCGGTTTTAAAACGCATTCGATGCCCCTTTTCATTCAGAATGTATTCCGGTTTATAATTGATGACATTCTCGTACATGGAGGTTGGTGCAGGGTCAAGTGCAGAATTTACCCGTCCCCATTTTCCAACTACACTTTCAACTTCAGGAATAGCATTTACTTTTTTATCCAATATTCTGATGACTTCCAGATTTTCTTCAATTCCAGAATGTGGCATGGTGGTTGGCATCAATAAGAACGAACCTTCGTCAAGCGATGGCATAAATTCTTTACCGATACCCGGCATTTTTTCTGATAAGGTGCTGTATAAATTTGTTTTTTTTACAAAATCGGGTATAAATCCAAAGAGCTTATCGAAACCTTGCCAGGTAGTTATTCCAAATACTACAATCAGCATTGGTAGGGTTAAAAATTTCCATTTATTGTTTAATGCCCAATTCAAAAGCCTTGGGTAGAACAACACCACCATGGATAAAGCGCCCAAAACAATTGCAACAATTACGATTACAAACAGGAAGTTGGCAAACAAGCTGTTTTGCGCCCCAAGTGGTAACCATGCTTTTGTCAGGAAAAAGATGATGGTAACACCTGTGATAATGATGTTGATGTAGTTTGTCCAACCTTTTCTTTTTTTAGACCACCTGTCTGCAAAAAATGCATTTACTCCGTATGCGGTCAAAACTAAAGCGATATAATATCCGCTAAGAATTGAGATGATAATACCTGCAACAGCTAATGTAATGTTCAGGGTTTTCCGGTATTTTTTTTTGTCGAAACGTATAGAGAATACAAAATTGGCCAGGGTTGGAATAATGATCAACCCAATGAGCAATGCAGCAAGCATTGTAAATGTTTTGGTGAAAGCCAATGGCTTGAATAGCTTGCCTTCTGCTGCTTCCATAGCAAAAACGGGTAAGAAACTAACAACGGTTGTAGAAATGGCCGTTATCACCGCACCCGCCACCTCTGTTGTGGCTTTATAGACCACATTTAAAAGTTTTTTACCTTTTGCGCCGAGGTGTTCAGTCAGTTCTATGTGCCTGATTATATTTTCGGTAAACACCACCCCCACATCAACCATAACCCCAATTGATATAGCAATACCTGAGAGTGCTACAATGTTTGCATCGACACCAAAACGGCGCATGGTTATGAAAGTTATCAATACACCAATGGGCAATAAGCTTGAAATTAAGAATGAAGCCCTTAGGTTAAACACCAAAACAATAACCACCAAAATGCTGATTAACAACTCAAGCGAAATGGCTTCTTCCAGTGTGCCCAAAGTTTCTTTAATTAATCCGGTACGGTCGTAAAAAGGTACGAGGGTTACTTTTGAAACAGTGCCGTCTGCCAATGTCTTTGAGGGTAAGCCCGGTTCAATTTCAGCTATTTTCTTTTTAAGGTTATCGATGGTATGCAATGGGTTTGCACCATATCTGGCAACCACAACGCCGCCAACTGCTTCTGCTCCTCCTTTATCCAAGCCGCCTCGCCTGGTAGATGGACCAAAGTTTACTTTTGCCACATCTTTAATGTGGATAGGGACATTGTCGTTTACTGCAACCACACTCTTCTCAAGGTCCTCGAGGTCTTTAATATACCCCAATGCCCTAACCAGATATTCTACACGATTAAATTCAATGGTTCGTGCGCCTATATCGAGATTGCTGTTTTTTACGGCAGCCATTATTTGCGCTACATTCACCCCATGGGCTTTCATGGCATTCGGGTCAATGTCTATTTGATACTCCTTGACAAAACCCCCAATGGATGCTACTTCTGCAACGCCTTTTGCAGATGTTAACGAATAACGCACATAAAAATCCTGTATGGTTCTCAACTCATGCGGGTCCCATCCTCCTGCGGGATTACCGTCTTTGTCACGGCCCTCTAAAGTGTACCAGTAAATCTGGCCTAATGCTGTGGCATCGGGTCCCAAAGCGGGCGTTACAGCCTCGGGCAGCGTTCCGGCGGGCAGCGAATTTAACTTCTCCAATATCCGGGTACGGCTCCAGTAAAATTCTACATCTTCGTCGAAGATGATGTAAATACTGGAAACGCCAAAGATGGAGTTGCTCCGGATAGTTTTAACTCCCGGGATACCCAAGAGGGAAGTGGTGAGTGGATACGAAATCTGGTCTTCGATATCCTGTGGCGAACGGCCCGGCCATTCGGTGTAAACAATTTGTTGGTTTTCGCCAATATCGGGAATGGCATCCACAGGGACGGGGTCGGAGGGTAAAATACCGGTATCCCAACCGAAAGGAGAGTTTACAATTCCCCACGAAATGAAAACAATGAGTACTAAAAACGTAACCAGTTTGTTTTCAAGAAAAAACTTTATGGTTTTATTCAACATGATTCTCTTTTATAATTCTATTTCAAACACAAATTAAATGCACAAGCATTTAAGCCATGGTACAACTACCATAGCTTTGCTTCCATGTTTCAAAATCATAAAAGATAAGTTTGCCTTATGGCAAGGGAAGTCTGAATTTTTGGCGGTGGCGGCGAATCAATTAATTCATAATCCTCAGCAATTGAATTTTCCTCAATCATAGAATTGAAGACTACTAATGATACTGCCAATAAATAAAAATGAACTGATTCGGGTATTTCTATTGCCGTTGAAACAGAAAAATCTTCATCTAACTGATATACTTCGGTCTTGTTTTTACAGCAATCGTCTGAATCGCAACAAGCCTCAGCCTCCACATAAAGAGAAGTTGAGATTAATTCTCCCCCACAATAATGCATAGAAATGGTTACTCCTGCTGTTGCTGTAGTCAGGAATAGTGCCATTATAATATGTGTAATTCTTCTAAGCATTATATAGAGGTTATATACAAAGAAACGAAATTATTGAATAAATGTTTATAAAATGGTGGCCGTTAACAAAATGTTAACCCCGGTTTTCTTCAACTACTAGCTATTCGATTTGTTTATAACCAAGAGAATCTATGACTTCTTTTATTTTCTCCATTTCAAAGTTGTCGCCTTTAAGCGTAACCGTTTTATCGCTTAGATTAACATCTGCCTTACTTAGAAAATCTAACTTTTCGAGGTTGTTTTCTACATTTGCCTTGCAATGATTGCAAGTCATTCCTTCCACTTTTATTGTTTTAATTTCCATGGTATTATTATTTAATTGAATAGTACTCTTTTTGGTGTTCAGATATTTCTGAACATATCCATTGATGATGAGGACAATTAGAACAATGCCTGATGTAAATTGCCACAAGTTTATACTTTGCCCATGATTATGGCCCAAATGTTGATGGGCGATTTCGGTAAACCATTGGGTGGGCAAAGCGTAATCAATTATTAATCCACATCCCACAGCCCCCGCAATAATGGTTGCCAAATAAGTAATCAAACTTCTTTTTCCCAATACTTTACCTATCATGGTTATTGTGGCAGCGTTGGTTGCCGGGCCAGCCATTAATAAAACAAATGCAGCTCCCGGACTTATACCTTTAAGAATCAATATTGCTGCCAAAGGGATTGAACCTGTAGCGCAAATATAAAGTGGGATAGAAACAAGCAGAATTAAGAACATTTGAACAATAGGGGGCATATTCATAAGCTCAAAGAATTCATTGGGTATTAATGCAGAAATAATGGCTGCCAATACCAATCCAATCACCAGCCATTTGGATATATCCTGAATAAACTCAATAAATCCATAACGAAACGCATCGACTACCTTTTGAGTAAATGTTTTATGTTCCTCGGTTTGTTTCTGAAATGTTCGTGTATCTGATTCGGTTTTAGTAACAACACTTGTAATTAACCCACCTGTTATACCAGTTACCAAAGCTGCCAATGGTCTGATTATCGCAAAGGGTAATCCCAACAAAGAAAAAGTTGCTAATATTGAATCAACCCCGGTTTGCGGTGTGGATATTAAAAAGGAAACCGTACCTCCTTTAGATGCTCCATTTTTATAAAAAGCCGTACCTGTTGGAATAACGCCACATGAGCATAACGGCAATGGCACACCTAACAAAGAAGCTAATACCGAAGACCTAAAAGGCTTACCATTAAAATATTTTTCGATTTTCTTCTTTGGAATAAAGGCATAAAGCAATCCGGCAAAAAAGAAACCAAGCAAAAGATAAGGAGACATTTCACTCAATATCTTCACCAAATCATTTAGAAACGTGGTAACATATTTTAGTACTTCCATGGCTCTGTTTTAAACCTCCATTTTTTAATATTACAAAGTAAGGAAGTAAATATGTGATGGCTATTACACGATTTTGGAAAAAAGTTATATCATTTTTGTTTCTGAGACGCAAGTTTCATGATAGCCGATTGGAATTTGCTTGTAGAATTAAATTCGGATTTGCATCAGGAGATTACACCTCGTCAAGTGGTTTCCGCTTGTTTTCTTTGAGTTTTTTAAAGTGGGAAGGCGTCAGTCCGGTAACTTTTTTAAATTGATTGGAAAGGTGCTGGACACTGCTATATCCTAATTGGTAGGAGATTTCATTTAGGGATAATTCATCATAAACCAGCAGCTCTTTTGCTTTTTCTATTTTCTGATTGATAATATATTTCTCAATGGTAATGCCTTCTACCGACGAAAATAAATTACTAAGGTAGGAATAATCAAAACCTAACTCTTTTGCGATGTAATCAGAGTTGTTAATTGACTCAAATGAGTTTTCAGCGTAGTGTATTTTTTCGATGATTAAGGTTTTAATACTGTCAATCAATTTGCTTTTCTTATCATCAATTAACTCAAAACCATTTTCATCTAAAATTTGTCTGACTTCTTCAATTTTATCATTTGAGAGCTGGGGAGAAACAATGACTTTGCCTAGCTCTATTTCTTCAATAATCAAATCCAGCTTTGCAAACTCGTCCCTGACCACTTTTATACAGCGCTTGCAGACCATGTTTTTGATATGTAGAGTTGTTGAATTCATATTGCAAAGATACAATTAACAACAGTTTTGACCTTGTTGCATTAGGGGACATTTTACCAAACCGTAGGAGCAATACACGCAACAGTCACCTTTCTTTGGTTTCAAGACAGATTTGCACTTTTCACACTCATAGAAAAACTGGCATGAATCTTCCGGCATGGTTTCTTCCTTTTGAAATCCGCAATTAGGACAGGTAATTGTTGATTTTAGTAAGATAAACTTCATGATTTTCCCAATTTTAATATTCTAATTGCCCCTTTTACAACTATCAAAAAAACCATTGGGCCAATAATTAAATCGGGATATTTGAATTGTGTGCGTAATACCAATAATCCTGCAAGAAACACCCCTGCTTTAGTGATCACATCGTTGGATGTAAATATCATACTCGCTCTCATGTGAGCTTCTTTGCTTTTTGATTTTTGGAGTAGGTATAAGCAAATTGCATTGGCTATTAAGACAAAGATAGATACATCAATCATAATTCGGAAATCAGGCATAGCTTCAAAGCCAACAAACCTTCTGGTCACTTCAATAATTCCTGCTATGGCAAGTGTCAACTGGAAATAACCACTTAAACGGGCTACTTTCTTTTTTCTAAGAACAGCAGAGCCAATAGCCCATAAGCTAAGTCCATATACCAACGAATCGGCTACCAACCCCATTAATTTGGAGATTAAGCCTGTTGTTAATTCAATTATAAAGAAACCAAAATTAATTATTAGAACAGACCAAAGCAATTTTGATTGCAAATAGCAACGTTTTATTTTAATACCTTTATCGTCTGCCAAACTTGAATTTGACAGTTTTACACCAAAGTTTAACCCGGATTATGTATTGTAGGTTCGTCATGAGCATTGCAAGTACAATAAAACAAGGTATTACTGAAACGAGGTATAACTAGGCCCGATTACTTTCGGGAGCATCGTTCTGGTGAGTTGAAGTGATGCAACGAAGTGTCTTGTTTTAAAGTAATTTCACAATGTGTAATAAAATTTCTAATGCATATTGCGGGTTTAATGATTCCAAGCGAGATAATATTTCATTATCTTCTTATGCATGAAATACAGTGAGGTTTCAGTTTTTTATATCAAATTCTAATTTTCTAATTGAATGTAGTCCATCCAGTTTCGTGCGTATCATGTTTTCTTCGGACGGACAATCCATTTTGGGAAAATGATATAACGATTTGTACATTTCGTTTGATGTTAATGATGATGCCCATGTCCGTGGATATGTCCTTTATGTTCCTTGTCGATATCCAATAAAACAATGCCTGAATCCTTTAATAATCCAATAGACCATTTAATAATTACTATAGAACTTAGAATCGCCGCAATCGTGTCAATAAAAGGTATATCCCAAATCATAGCAGCAGTTAATCCTAAAATAGCAGCCAAACTGGTTAAAGCATCAGCGATTACGTGTAAGTAGGCAGCTTTAATGTTATGGTCGGATTGTTCATGTTCGTGATGCAACAGAAATGCGCTGACAATATTTACGACCAACCCAATAGTAGCCACCAAAATTGCCTCTTTGTAAACAATGTCGGCAGGATTAAAGAATCGTTCAATTGCTTCTGCCACGATAACAATAGCAAATATTAATAGCATCAAGCCACTGCTATATCCCGAAAGGGAGAGGATTTTATTGGAGTTGCCACTGAATTTTTCATTCTGGGAAACTTTTCTTACAATAACATAAGCTAACCAACTTAAACCAATTGCCAGAACGTGGGAACCCATGTGAATACCATCAGCTAATAAAGCCATCGAGTTTGTTGTGATTCCAAATATAATTTCGACTACCATAGTAATGGCAGTCAACAAAACTACCCAAAGTGTTTTCTTCTCATGTTGATGCTTCTCCATATTCTATATTTATAATTGAAACACAAAAGTATTGTATCTGGTTTGAGTTTCATATACCAATTTTTAGTGATTTTTCACGTAAGTGATGGGTATTGAATGTGGTCGGGTTTGGTATGATGCGATTTTAAAGGCAAGAATAAATAGCTTTATTGTGCTTTACCCAATTGCGGTATCCAGTATAAAGCATTAATAAATGAATCGCTTTTCCCAGGTTCGTCAAAAAAGAATATTACTTTCCTTCTCCATTAAGAATTGTCCTCAAAGTAAATAACATAATCTTAAAATCAATTACAAGCGTTCTGTTTTCGAGGTAAAGTATGTCGTACTGAAGTCTTTCAATCATTTCTTCAACATTCTCGGCATAGCCATATTTTACCATACCCCAGGAGGTAATGCCTGGCCGAACGTTAAATAAGTGCGCATAATGAGGAGCTTTGGGGAGGATCTGGTCGATAAAATGCTGTCTTTCGGGTCTGGGGCCAACAAAAGACATGTCTCCCATGATGATATTAATCAACTGGGGCAGTTCGTCCATTCGCCATTTACGTATAAATTTCCCTACGCTTGTAATCCTGGGATCATTGTGCGAAGCTAGTGCCGGACCATTTTTTTCTGCATCCGTATACATTGATCGGAATTTATAAATCATGAATGGTTTTTTGTTTTTACCAATACGTTCCTGTTGGTAGAAAACCGGTCCCTTTGAATTGTTTTTTATGGCGATTGCAATCCCAATGAAAAGAGGCGCTGAAATTATCAGACCTGTCCAAGCCATGACGAAGTCGAAAATTCTTTTCGCCAATCCTTGCCAAACCGGTATTTTATGGTTTGTGATGGTGATGAAGGGAGAACTTTCCAGATTCTGTGTTTTAACAGTTCCCTCCAGCATTTGATTAATGTTGGTGGATAGTTTTATGAGTATGTCTTTCTGTTTTAGAATATTAATAACGTGATTTATTGTTTCGTGGTGCGATTGGTTTAAGCACACAACCGCCTCATCAATATCTTCTAGGTTGACCAGCTCTTCAATATCGGAGACACTTCCGAGACAGGGTATTAATTCGGTCATGTCATAACCGGATTCATTATCTTCAACTAAATATCCCACAAACTTTTGCCTTAATGCATTCGCATCTTTTTGTTCTTTCAATATTTCTAAAGCTTGTTGATTATTACCCACGAATATCTTTTTATACCCTCTTTTTCCTGTTATTATAAGATGATGTAGTCGGCTAATGATTGCCATCCGGAACGAAAAAGTAAATACAAAAACCACGAAAAGATATCGTAAGGATAAGCTTATCGCGTTTGTTGTTAGTTCAATGGGGGAATAATTATCTAACATGAAAAACAACAAAACGGACATAATAAAACAAGTGGCTGCGGTAGGGCCAATTATTTGAAGCCCTGATTTTCGGGCCGGGTTGCTATAATGACCCGAGATATAAAAAGCAAAAAGCCACAGAATAATCACGGTAGCTATTGCAATTGCAACACTCATATGCTCAATTTGAACCGGAATTAGTGGAGAAAAAATTTCGTGGTATGGTAGCCGATATTTGCCCAAAAATAGGATGTGGCATAGAATAAGCGCTATAATATCGCCTGCAAAGTGCCATAAAGCTACTTCTTTATCAACAATTCGTTTAAACTTAGTAGATTCCTTTTCTTTTATCCCAGGCATGTTGCTAACATATACAATTGCTAATATAACGTTATTGCTTTCGATTAAGTATGAGAATTGAAATAATTTACAATTAAAAGTATGTTGTATGGCCTTTAAATTCTCGGGAAGCATTATTTTTGAGGATTACATAATTATGAACATGGATACATTTAGGCATAAAGGATTAAGGAACAGGTTGGTTCAGGAAATTACTCGTAAAGGAATTAAAGATGAACGCGTGTTAAGGGCTATAGGAGCGGTTCCTCGCCATATGTTTTTCGAGAGTAGTTTTATACAATTTGCCTATCAGGATAAGGCATTTCCTATCGGTGCCGGACAAACTATTTCGCAACCATATACTGTCGCTTTTCAATCGGAATTGTTGGAGGTGGTACCCGGGCAGAAAGTACTTGAAGTAGGAACGGGTTCCGGATATCAGGCAGCTGTGCTATGTGAGTTGGATGCTAAAGTGTTTACCGTTGAACGCCAGAAAGAACTTTATATAAAAAGCAGCAAGATACTGCCTCAGATGGGATATAAACTTCGTTTTTTCTTGGGAGACGGCTACAAAGGTTTACCCCAGTTTGGGCCTTTCGATAAGATTATTGTAACCGCAGGCGCACCCAAAATACCAGAGGAATTACTTACCCAACTTTGTTTAGGTGGAATGATGGTTGTCCCGGTAGGAGGGGACGAAGTTCAGATAATGACACGAATAACGCGCGAATCAAAAACAGAATTCAGCCAAGAGGAATTTGGCCGTTTTGCCTTTGTGCCAATGTTAAAAGGAATAGTGAAATAGTCATCGGTCAACAGTCAATAGAAGCTTCGCATAGTCAACTACTTATTATAACCCAATGACTAATCCTTTATTGACCAAATTAAAACGGCATGTCCTTGTCGTGAGGACTTTGCGGGAAATCCGGGAGGCCAAATTCATTTGCGGCCGGAGCCCGGTTAAAGTTGTCTCCCCCGGCAGGTTCGTTCATTTTGGAACCATAAGTGACCGATTGACCTCCTTTATCCATACCAAGGTCGGCACCAAATACACCCGTGTCTGGGTTTTCGAACCTGGCTAGTTCACCCCGGAACCGCAAGTTAACATCACCCGTGGCACCGTTACGGTGTTTGGCAATGATAATTTGCCCCATTCCAATTAAGCTGTTGCCCTGTTCATCTTCTGTGATTCCATAATATTCAGGTCGGTGAATAAAGCATACCATATCGGCATCCTGCTCAATCGCACCCGATTCCCTTAGGTCAGATAGTTGGGGGCGTTTTCCTTCTGCACCCGCTCGTCCTTCAACACCACGGTTCAGCTGTGAAAGAGCAATGATAGGGATATTTAACTCTTTGGCCAGTCCCTTAAGGTTTCGGGAAATCAAACTTACTTCCTCCTGACGGGATCCCGGGTTCATCCCGTTTGCATTCATCAACTGAAGGTAGTCGATAATCACGACTTGGATATCATGCTCTTTTTTGAGTTTTCTACATTTGGCTCTTAGCTCGAAAACGGACAAGCCAGGCGTGTCATCTACATAAATGGGTGCATCAATCAGGTTCTGAATCTTATGATCGAGTTGTTCCCACTCGTAGCTCACTAAATTACCTTTCTTTATTTTTTCGGCAGGAAGCTCCGTTTCCGATACAATTAAACGATTTACCAATTGTACGTTACCCATCTCCAGGGAGAACACGGCGACACTTTGGTTAAACTGCAAGGCCATGTTACGTGCCATGGATAGTACAAAGGCTGTTTTACCCATAGCAGGTCGGGCAGCGATTACAATCATATCTGTTTTTTGCCAACCAGAGGTTATTTTATCCAGGTCATGAAAACCGGAAGGAACACCACTTAATCCATCTTCGCGCTGCGATGCTATTTTAATCATCTCAATAGCTTCGTCAATCACAGGGTTAATCTGGGTAACCCCCTTTTTCATGTTGCCCTGGCTCAACTTAAAGAAAGCACTTTCCGATTCATCCAACAAATCATCCACATCATATCCCTCATCAAAAGCTTTGGTTTGAATTTCCGAGCTGATTCGGATTACCTCGCGCTGAAGGTGTTTTTGCCAAATAATTCTGGCATGATACTCGATGTGGGCTGCAGAGGCAACCCTGCCGGTTAATTGAGTGATGAAAAATGCACCACCTACCTCTTCTAAAAGACCTAGACTTCTTAATTCCTGGGTTACGGTTAACATATCCACAGGTAAATCCTTTGAGTTAAGGTTTTGGATAGCCGTATAAATTTTTTGATGTGTATCTTTATAGAAGCACTCGGGCTTAAGTATTTCGCCTACAGCAGTAAAGGCGTCCTTTTCTAACATCAACGCACCTAATACAGCCTCCTCAAGTTCTAACGCTTGTGGCGGCATCCTTCCAACCTCTAAATCAATATTTTGTGGTGCTTTTTTGTTCGTGTAACTTCTTTTCTCTGCCATAACCTGATTCGTAATTTCTGCAAACGGGTCACAAAGTTAATCAACAAAATTTAGTCATCAATACCGCTTGTCAAAATGTTTTTAAGTAATTGTGTAATTAGATTTAAATCAGCCTAATAATTTTTACCCGATGATTTTGCTTGTTTATAATTGATTTTTAATCTTGATACTTTATATATCTTTGGTCAACTTTTTTAAGATGCATTATGATTTGTTTCCCCAACGCAAAAATTAATATAGGTTTATATGTAACCCAAAAAAGACCGGATGGCTACCATAATATCGAAACTTTATTTTATCCAACGCAACTGAAGGATGTGCTGGAAATTATAGAGAATAAAAATGGCAAGGAGGATTTTGTTTGGAGTTACAGTGGTATTGATGTAGATGCTGATCCGGAAGATAATCTCTGCGTAAAAGCGTTAATGCTTTTGAAAAAAGACTATGAAATACCACCGGTTAAGATGCATTTGCATAAGGTTATTCCTTTTGGAGCAGGTTTGGGTGGGGGATCGGCAGATGCTGCTTTCACCCTAAAAGCTTTAAACCAGATGTTTGATTTGGGAATTAGAGAACGGAAGTTGCTAGAGTATTCGGCAGAACTTGGAGCCGATTGTGCTTTTTTTATATATAATACACCACATACGGCAACCGGCATTGGTGATGTACTATCTCCATGTAATATTGACCTAAAAGGATACCATTTGCTGTTGGTTAAACCCGATATCCATGTCTCAACACCTGTGGCTTATCGCGGAATTACGCCAAGACTGCCCGAAATAGATTTTCAAGATCAATTAAGGTTACCTGTTGAAAACTGGAAAGGTATTATAAAAAACGACTTTGAAACTGCTGTTTTCCCAAATTATCCTGAAATTGAGGATGTAAAGGAAAAGATGTATACCAAAGGAGCGGTTTATGCTTCGATGACAGGAAGTGGTGCGGCTGTTTTTGGATTATTTAAGGAGGAGCCTGATATTGAATTTGCTAATTGTTTTTCTTGGGCCGAAATATTATAAAAAAAGCCCCGGTTTTCTCCAGGGCTTTAATATGATTTCTTAAATCGATGTTTATACTTCAATAAGTATCATCAATTCATTTTTAGGAATTTTATCACCTTTCTTAACGCAAATCTCCTTGATCTTACCGTCGAACGGCATCGTAATCTGATTTAGCATTTTCATGGCTTCCAGCACCATTATGGAATCTCCCTCTTTAACTACATCGCCAACTTTCACGTTAAACTTAATTACCGTTCCTGGGATGTGAGAGCGGATCTCACAAGGATCCGGAGCCTGCCAAGGTTTTCTATCGGTATACTTTTTAGTAACCTTTGTTTGGTACTCCATGGTATGTACCCTAAAGCCAACCAATTCTTTTTTGTTACTCATTATTAGTCGATTTAAAATGGAGGGATACCGTGTTTTTTCTCAGGATGATGAACGTCCTTGCCTTCAGAAACTTCCAAAGCATGTAAAAGAATGTTACGTGTATCGTTAGGCTCAATTACCGAGTCAATGTAACCTTTAGCTGCAGCAACATAAGGGTTGGCAAATTTCTCTCGGTACTCCTGAACTTTAAGCTGACGCATTTCATCCGGGTTTTCAGCTCCCTCAATCTCTTTCTTGAAGATAATGTTAGCAGCACCTTCCGGTCCCATTACAGCAATTTCCGCGGTAGGCCAGGCAAACATAAAGTCAGCACCTAAGTGACGCGAGTTCATGGCGATATAACCACCTCCGTAGGCTTTACGTAATATAACGGTAACCTTTGCTACGGTAGCTTCGGAATAAGCATATAGTACTTTTGCACCATGTCGGATAACACCTGCATGTTCCTGATCCGCTCCCGGAAGGTAACCTGGCATATCCTCAAGGGTAACGATTGGAATGTTAAATGAATCACAGTAACGGATAAAACGAGCTGCTTTGTCAGAACTGTCACAATCCAATACCCCAGCCAACACAAGTGGCTGGTTGGCCACAAAACCAATAGTCTGTCCGTTCAATCGGCCAAAACCGATTACGATGTTTGCAGCAAAAAGTTCCTGGATTTCGAAAAAGTCACCGTCATCCACGATTCCTTTAATGACGTCGCGTACATCATATGGATTGCGCGGGTCAGAAGGAATCAAGTCTTCGATATTTCCTTTGAAAACTGGTTCTTTTGGAGGAAATTCCTTCGCTTTTTTGCTGTTGTTCCAAGGGATATAAGTGATTAGCTTTTTAATTTGTTCGAAACACTCTTGTTCGCTTTCGGCAAAGAAGTGTGCGTTACCGGTAGTTTCGGCATGTACACGTGCTCCACCAAGTTCTTCCATCGAGATTTCTTCTCCCAGAACAGTTTTAATCACACCCGGACCTGTGATAAACATTTTAGAAATGTTATCTACCACAAACACAAAGTCTGTCAAAGCAGGTGAATAGACAGCTCCTCCGGCACAAGGCCCAAGAATTACTGAGATTTGAGGGATGACACCGGAGGCAATGGTGTTTCTGTAAAAGATTTCTCCATACCCGGCAAGAGAGTTAACCCCTTCCTGAATACGGGCACCGCCGGAATCGTTAATTCCAATTAAAGGCACACGCATCTTTAAAGCGTGATCCATGATTTTAGTAATTTTACGGGCGTGCATTAGCCCTAAAGAACCACCGGCTACGGTAAAATCCTGGGCGAACACGCAAATGGGTGCGCCATAAATAGTACCGGTTCCGATAATCACACCATCACCATGAAGTTGCTTTTTGTCCATCCCGAAGTCTTTGGCTTCGTGCTCAACAAAAAGATCGTACTCTGTAAAAGAATCCTGGTCAAGAATGGCAAGAATACGCTCGCGGGCAGTCATTTTACCCATGGCCACTTGTTTCTCGATGGCTTTTTCGCCACCCCCCATTTCAACCTTTTCTTTTCTTTTCCGAAGATCAAGGATGTGTTTTTTCAATGACATAGTTAAACATTTTTAATTAACCTAATACAAATCAATGTCTTAAAAATAAGAATATGCTTGCAATTTCAGGGTACATAAATACAAAAATTATTTTGATACGAAAACTTGCAGAAAAAATCATTTTGCACTAGCACTGATATTACCGATATTTTTGCCCAAGTAGCATTCTTTTTAATGCTATTTAGGCGCTTTGTTATACAAATACACACCAATAAGAGCAAACACCAGGTTCGGAAGCCATACTGCTATAAGAGGATTCATATTTCCGTTAATAGCAAATGTGGTAGACACAGTCATAAACAGGATATATCCAAAACTAAGTCCCAAGCCAATTCCAATATGCAATCCAATACCTCCCCGCACTTTTCTGGAAGCCAGTGAAACGCCTATCAAGGTAAGAATAAAAGCTGAAAAAGGATTGGCCCAACGCTTGTAATATTCAATAATATACGGTTTAACCGAGCCGACACCTTTCTGTGTCTGAGCTTCTATATAGGTATCAAGTTCGGTATTGGTCATGGTCTCAAACCAATTGTGTTCCGATTTAAAATCCGATGGTGTCATGTTAAATACGGTATCAATCTTGCTTCCTTCGGTTATTTCTATGTGTTTTTCGTCAATAAAATCTCTTTGAATATAGTCGGTCAGCGTCCAGTTTTTTTTGTCCTTATTGTAAGTAATGCTTTGTGATGAAAGCTTCGAAATCAACCTGGTTCCTTCGAACCGCTCAGCACTAAAGTAACTTCCTTTGTTTCTGTACCCGTAAAACTTTCCCATGTAAACAAATAATCCGGGTTCCAACTGTAAATGGATGTCGGTTAGTCCTGTGTCTTTTTTGTTTTTTACGTAGGTGGACTCAAATTCGAGTCTGGTTTTATTGGAAGGCGGAATGACATATGCGCCCAGTAAAAATGAGAAAATGGCCACTATTAGGGCTCCTACAAAATAAGGAAACATCAATCGCCTGAAGCTTACGCCTCCCGATAAAATGGCAATTATTTCTGTATCGTATGCCATCTTTGAGGTAAAGAATATTACCGCGATAAAAACAAAGAGCGGAGTAAACAGGTTGGCAAAATAGGGCACGAAATTAGCGTAGTAATCGAAGATAATAGCGTTCAGGGGTGCTTCTTTATCGAGAAAGTTGTCGATTTTTTCGGTGAAATCGAACACTACCGCTATACTGATGATAAGCAAAATGGCAAAGAAGTAGGTGCCCAAGAATTTTTTAATGATGTACCTGTCAAGCTTTTGTATGGCTCCTCTCATTTGAAGTGGTATACTTTAAATTGTTTACAAAAGAACAAAAAAATAACGGACAAAACTATTGCTCCGGTTTATTTCGATATTGGTTTAACGCAAGTTAAGAAGCTGATTGATCACAGTCTTAACGACATCTGTTTTACCATTTTGTCTTTCCATTCGCTAAAATCACCGGCTTGAATATGTTTACGTGCTTCCTGCACCAACCACAAATAAAAGGCCAAATTATGCAAGCTCCCAATTTGTGCGGCCAAAAGTTCTTTTGAAACAAACAAGTGCCGAAGGTAAGCTTTGGTGTAATGACGGTCGACAAAGGAGGTTCCTTCTGGGTCTATAGGCGAGAAATCATCTTTCCATTTTTCGTTTTTCATGTTCATCACACCTCTCGAAGTAAAGAGCATTCCGTTTCGTCCGTTTCGTGTGGGCATCACACAATCAAACATGTCCACGCCAAGCGCAATGGATTCCAATATATTCACCGGAGTTCCAACGCCCATCAAATAGCGAGGTTTGTCCTCGGGAAGGATGCCGGTAACCACTTCCGTCATTTCATACATTACCTCTGCGGGTTCTCCAACAGAAAGACCGCCAATGGCATTCCCCGCTCTCTCAAAAGAAGCAATGTATTCGGCCGACTGTTTTCTGAGGTCTTTGAAACCTGCCCCTTGTACTATGGGAAAAAATGTTTGAGAATAACCGTATTTCGCTTCCGTTGCATCAAATTGAGTGATTCCTCTTTTCAGCCAGCGGTGGGTAAGCTCCATAGAGTTTTTAGCATACTTGTGATCCGCATCCCCAGGTGCACATTCGTCAAAGGCCATTATAATATCCGCCCCAATGATTCTTTGTGTATCAACCACGTTTTCAGGCGTAAATAAATGTTTCGATCCATCTATATGTGATCTGAAAACAGCCCCTTCTTCTTTTAGTTTTCTGTTGCCACTTAAGGAAAATACCTGATAGCCGCCGCTGTCTGTTAATATAGGACGGTCCCAACCATTAAACTTGTGCAGCCCTCCAGCTTTTTCAATTATTTCTAATCCCGGGCGTAAATACAAATGGTAAGTGTTGCCGAGGATTATCTGGGCTTCAATATCCTTTTTTAAATCGTTAAAGTGCACGCCTTTAACGCTTCCCACAGTTCCTACGGGCATAAAAATAGGCGTTTCTATTTCTCCATGGTCCGTGGTTATTTTTCCTGTCCGTGCTCTGCTTTTGGGGTCTGTTACTTGTAATTCAAAATCCATTCGGTCTACATTTGGGGCTGCAAATATAAAAATACATTATATACTTCACCCTGTATATTTTATAAAAATAAATCACTTGTGTCAGTCAATATTGAAATGAAAGGAAAGGTTGAATGAAAATTTTTTTTTAGCCGATAGGCAGGCTTACTTTGTTCTGCAAGACAAATATTTCGAACATCCTGGCATTTTAGCCAATTGGAAAAACCTTAAAAAAGCTTGTCCGGACAGGAATAAAAAACCTCCAAATTATTTTACTTTTTACAAAAAAAAAGTGGATGGATGCATTTTTTTGACTCGATTAAAAAGAGCGTTATGTTATAATTAGTGTAAGTCTACGTTTAACAGCCAATGCATCACAATACAACACCTCATCTTAAGTAATTTTTAGTGTTAGAATGTAAGTGTGGCATAAATATGGTTTAGGGTGGGTAAGGTGTTGAATATGAGATTGTAGAAAATGAACCCAATGATTATTGTCTACATGGCCGCAATCTATAAAAAAGGGGAACTTTTATTTTTTTAATGCGTAATGCTATAGAAGCAAAGTTAAATGAGTTATACTTGCCAGAGTCTTATTAATTAAACATATTTGAAAAGTGGAATTATCAAATTTAATACCAACCCATGGCCCTTGGCTTTATGTATTTATTGTATTGCTAAGTGCTTTTTTTATACAAATATTTTACCATTTGTTTTTCTACAACGTATTGGATAAATATTTGAAGAACTATACGGAAGAAAATGATTTTTCGTATCCACCTATTTCAGTAATAATTTGTGCTAGGAATGAGTCTAAAAATCTGAAGCAACATCTTCCTTCTGTATTAGAACAGGATTACCCAGCACCGTTTCAGGTGATTGTTGTTAATGATGCTTCTGAGGATAATTCGGAGTTGGTATTGGCTCAATTAAACGAAAAGTACAATAATTTATATTTTACGAGTATACCTTATGATAAAAAATTTTATCATGGTAAAAAGCTGGCGGTTACTTTGGGAGTGAAAGCGGCAAAGTATGAGCATCTTTTATTTACAGATGCAGATTGTGAACCGGCAGGAAAATATTGGATAAAAAACATGGCCGAAGGATTTGCATCCGGTAAAGATATTGTGCTGGGGTATGGCCCATATAAAAAACAAAAAGGATTTGTGAACCTTTGGCATAGGTACGATACTTTTCAGATTGCGATACAATATTTATCGTTCGCCTTAAAGGGAGTTCCGTATATGGGGGTGGGGAGAAACATGGCTTATAAAAAGTCGCTCTTTCAAAAACATGAAGGATTTAAAAGCCACCAGCACGTATTGTCGGGAGATGATGATTTATTTATACGAGATGCAGCAACAAAAGATAATGTAGCTGTTGTTGCATTACCGCAAAGTCAAACCAAATCGGTTCCGGTAGCTAGCTTAAAGGAGTGGAAACGACAAAAAAGCAGACATTTGACAACCTCTCATTTCTATAAGTTTAAAACTAAGATGCTGATTGGTTTGGAGGCTTTATCGAGACAAATATTTTGGGGCATATCTTTAATATCTGTTTTTTTTTCTAATTTTGCCGTAGTTTTAATTGCAGTAATAATTATTAAATTGGCAGTTCAATTTTTTATTCAAAGTAAAATAGCCAGGCAATTAGAAACAACCGAATTACCTTGGGGCGGGTTATTGTTAGATTTTATTCTGCCCTTAGTAACGGGAACATTGCTTTTTAGTGGAAAAAGACAAGCAAAAAAATATAAATGGACTTAAATCCAAACTTATCAGAAAAGGCTAGACACGATTATGCACTCGTTCAATTAGCTGTGAAGGGCGATCAAAAAGCGTTTGCCGAACTTATGGGTAGATATCGCGATGCCATCTACTTTATGTTGTTGAAGATGGTAAATAATAAAAGTGATGCAGAGGATCTAACCATTGAGGCTTTTGGAAAAGCTTTTAAAAACATTCATCAATATTCTCCCAACTACGCATTTAGTACTTGGCTTTTTAAAATCGCTTCCAACAATTGTATCGATTATTTGCGTAAGAAACGCAATAATATTGTTTCTATAGATGGAACGCACATCAGTGAGGAGAAAGAGAACGATTCACCTATACATTTGAAGGATGAAACTCCGGATCCGGAAGAAGGTTTGATAAAACAACAGAAGGCTGTATTGATGCGAACGGTTGTTAAAAAACTGAAGCCAAGATACCGTACTTTAATTGAGCTGCGTTATTTCAACGAATTTTCGTACGAGGAGATTGCGCAAGAGCTTGATTTACCTTTGGGAACAGTAAAAGCGCAGTTGTTCAGGGCTCGCGAACTCCTTTTCAACACCCTTAAAAATACCGACGTTAAATTAGATTAGCATTATACAAATTACACGTTTTCTGCATATAAGTATGTAATTTGTATAAAGCTAAAGCAAAATTTATAATGCATTGTTATTGGGAGAAAAGAGGAAGGGATATTAATGGATTTGATTCAAAAATACTTTGCCGGATTATCGGAAGAGCAGGTAAAACTGTTCCAAAAACTTGAGGAGCTATATCCCGAGTGGAATGACAAGATCAATGTGATTTCACGCAAGGATATTGATGAGTTGAATATTCGTCATGTTTTACATTCGCTGGCAATAGCGAAATACATAAAATTCAAACCGGGGACAAAGATAATCGATGTAGGCACAGGTGGCGGTTTTCCCGGCATCCCGTTGGCTATTTACTTTCCTGATTGCGAGTTTCATTTGGTAGATTCTATTGGCAAAAAAATTAAGGTGGTTGAAACTATCGCCCAGGAACTTGGGTTGAACAATGTAATGGCACAACAGGCCCGATCCGAAAATATTAAAGGAAAATACGATTTTGTGGTAAGTAGGGCTGTAACTGCATTCCCTCGTTTTGTTTCGTTAACAAGGCACTTGATAAGCAATAAAAGCAAAAATGCCGTTACCAACGGGATCTTGTATCTTAAGGGAGGCGACTTTGAGGAAGAAATAAAACCGTTTAAGAAAAGCACGTCCGTTATAGCGTTGAAAGAATATTATTCGGAAGATTTCTTTGAAACCAAGAAATTAATTCACCTTACATTTTAAATAAATCTTTTATTTTTTTTGGAAGAAGAAAATAAAGATGTATTTTTGCAGTCCGAAAATAGAAACTAACGAACTGTCGAAAGATATAAAAAAGTAATACGATGAAAAGGACATTTCAACCTTCGAACAGAAAAAGAAGAAACAAGCACGGATTTAGAGCTAGAATGGCCAGCGCTAACGGACGTAAAGTTTTAGCTTCGAGAAGAGCTAAAGGTAGGAAGAAACTGAGTGTTTCAAGCGAGAAAAGACATAAAGCATAATTAATGCTTCATCAGATATTAAAAAGGATTCCTCGTGAATCCTTTTTTTTTGCCTTTTTGTATTATTTTTGAGCTCGTCTTGAATAAAACACAAACTTATGTCGGTTCTTAAATTTCTGGTCAGCAAAAAGTTTTTTCTGCATATAGCATCAGCCGTTGGTCTGGTGGCTTTAATATTGATCAGCACCTTTATTACGCTGAATATTTATACCCATCATGGTGAAAATTACGCCACACCGGATTTCTCAGGTTTAACAGAGAAGCAGTTTATCGATTTGGTGCAACAGAAGAAACTTAGGTATAAAATCATTGATTCGGTTCATATTTCTGAAATGACACCGGGTGTTGTGGTTGAACAAACACCCAAGCCAGGCAGTAAGGTGAAGGAAAACCGAACCATTTTTTTTACCATCAATGCCTATTCGGCAGAACAGGTACCCATGCCGCAGTTAGTCGATTTTTCGTTACGTAATGCCCAGGTAACTTTGGAGTCTTATGGGCTGAGGGTTGGGAAGTTGATTTACATTCCTTCGGAATATACCCAATTGGTTTTGGGTCAGCATTATCAAGGTAAACCCATTGAACAGGGTGTGTTGATTGCCAAAGGTTCAAGTGTCGACTTGTTGGTGGGGCAAGGATTAAGTGACGAAAAAACGGAAGTGCCGGACTTGTTTGGGATGACCCTGGAAGAAGCAAGGATTTTGTGCCAATCAAACGCATTAAACATAAACGCCGTTATTTACGATGATAGCATACCTACGCTTGAAGACAGTACGAGGGCCTTTATATGGAAGCAGTTGCCCGAGATTGAATCCGGGAAGAAATTAAGACTGGGTTCTTCGCTGGACGTATGGTTGACCATCGATTCGTTTAAGATAATGCCCGATACTTTAATGGTGGATTCATTGGCCGTTCAAATAAACTAAGTAATGACGGAGCAGAAGGATAATAGAAAAGAAATGGAAGGACTGGAGGAAGAGCAAAATGAAATGTTTGAGCATTTCCGTTTTGTTACGGACGCAGGTCAAAAACAAATCCGTATTGATAAATTTTTGGTCAATAGAATGGAGAACGCTTCCAGGAACAAAATTCAGGAAGCAGCTTCCGCAGGGAATATATTGGTAAATGGAACTTCGGTAAAATCAAATTATAAAATAAAGCCCAACGAAACCATTACCATTGTAATGGAATATCCTCGCAGAGAGATCGAGATTATTCCAGAAGATATCCCATTGAATATTCATTATGAGGATGATTGTTTGATGGTCATAAACAAGGAGCCGGGGATGGTGGTGCATCCCGGACACGGGAACTATTCAGGTACATTGGTAAATGCCCTGGCTTATCATTTAAAAGATCTTCCGCTTTTTAATGCCGACGACCCACGACCCGGTTTGGTGCACAGAATAGATAAGGATACCTCAGGCTTATTGGTTGTCGCCAAAACGGAGCAGGCCAAAAACCATTTGGCACGTCAGTTTTTCGACAAAACAACGGAACGTTCCTATACTGCCATTGTATGGGGAAATATAGACGAGGAGGAAGGAACGATAACCGGACATATCGGGCGTAGTCTTAAAAACAGAATGCAGATGTCTGTTTTTCCGGAAGGAGAGTTTGGGAAGCATGCTGTTACGCATTATAAAGTGTTGGAACGATTCGGATATGTTACTTTGGTGCAATGCGTGTTGGAAACAGGACGTACCCATCAGATCCGTGCCCATATGAAATACATTGGACATACCCTTTTTAACGATGAACGATACGGAGGTAACGAAATATTAAAAGGAACAACGTTTACTAAATACAAGCAATTTGTGCAAAACTGTTTTAAGATACTGCCGCGACAAGCACTTCATGCCAAGTCGCTCGGTTTTATCCATCCCCGCACAGGGGAAAAAATGAGTTTTGATACTGAACTTCCTGAGGATATGACCATGGCTATTGAAAAATGGAGGGGTTATATTTCAAGTAGGGGACACTAAGAAGTCCGTAGTGTTCACCAGGTAAAACATTAGATATTGAGATAACCTTCCGATCTTGCGGAACAGGTTGTCCCGAAAAATTGCGGGAAGATATCATAACCTGTCCCTAACTAGTATTGGAAAGACTGCATAGTTACAAGGCAAAAATAAATCCGACGCAGCACTAAACTCAAAAAAAATGTACAATTGTGTGTCGGAACAAACATATTGTTAGTTATAAGTATAATCAAACAACCATGAATAAAAAAAACATAGCTGTTGTTTATGGCGGCGATTCATCGGAAATAATTGTGTCGCGAAAAAGCGCCCGGGGAGTATTGTCTTTTATCGACGACGCTAAATATGATTCGATACCTGTTTTAATTACTTCGGATAAATGGGTGGCCGAGGTAAACGGGCAGGAATTTCCAATTGATAAAGATGATTTTTCTTATTCGATACATGGGGAAAAAAAGTTTTTTGATTGTGCGTATGTAACTATTCATGGAACTCCCGGCGAAGATGGCAAGTTGCAGGGGTATTTTGATATGATAGGTATGCCTTACTCTACTTGTGGAGTGTTGCCGGCATCGCTATCGTTTAATAAGTTTGCCTGTAATACGTACCTAAAAGGTTTTGGTGTATTGGTGGCCGATTCGCTGCTGATCAGAAAAGGCACAGAATATAACATAGATCATATTATCGATACTCTTGGTGTACCGTGTTTTATTAAGCCCAACGCGGGAGGTTCCAGCTTTGGAATTACCAAGGCTCAAAAAATATCGGAAGTAAAACCTGCCATCGAAAAAGCCTTTAGCGAGAGCAACGAGGTGATCATCGAAAAATTTGTCGACGGAAAGGAATTTACCTGCGGATTATATAAAATCGTGGGAAAAGAAACCGTTTTCCCAATTACAGAAGTTATTCCTGCCAATGATTTTTTTGATTTTGAAGCCAAATACAACGCCGATAAAGCGGAGGAAATTACGCCGGCACGTTTGCCACAGGAAACTGCTGAAAGGATGCAAAAAATTACTTCGCTGATTTATGATATACTCGGCTGTAAAGGTATCGTACGAATCGACTATATTCTAAAGGAGAACAACATCTTTTTGCTGGAGGTAAATACCACACCGGGTATGACGGCTACCAGTTTTATTCCTCAGCAAATTAAAGCTGCGGGCTTAAATATAAAGGAAGTTTTCACAGAGATTATCGAAAGTTCTATGTCTCAATAGTTTGAATTTTAGGTCATTTTTTACACTTTTGTCGTCGATAACATTAAATTAACACAGCATTGTTCTTTGTGTTGCTAACAAGGATTTTTGCGCTCCGAATATTAGTGTGGGAAAATGATTTTTAAAAGAACGATAGTTTTTATTTGTATTTTATTACTTGCTAATGTTTTAAAGGCTCAGAAACAAGAGCTTAGAGTGTTGGTTCTGGAACAATTTAAAATTGATCCGTCCTGGACAACCACTTTTGATGGTGGATTTTATAAGGGATATAACGGAGCAGATTGGACACGTTGGGGCATTAGAAATCTTACCGCCTACAAATTAAGCGGGAATGTGTCTGTGGACGTTGGTTTTATGTATAATCGCACCGCAACTCCCGATAAGGTTGTGCAAAGTGAATTTCGTCCTCATCAATCTATAAAGTTTATGTATCCGCGGATGGCACATATGTCATTCTCGCACCGGTTTAGGATGGAAGAGCAGTTCTATACTTACAATCGTGACCGGGAAAACAAAAATGCCTCACGGTTCAGATATGAGATTAAAACCAAGCGGGCTTTTAACACTAATAAAAACATTGAAGCTAAAACGCCATATTGGATGGCCTCGGTTGAGTTCTTTTTTAACCCGGTAGGCAAAATGGAGCATGACCATATTTTGTTCAACAGGGGGAGACATGGGATTGGAATCGGTTATAAGCTAAACTCAAAAACTTCTCTAGAAGGAACTTTATTTTATCAGCACACCCACAGCAATACTAACTTCTCCGATTATTCCGACATCGCTATTTTCAATGTATATATTAAAAACAGTTTGTTTTCGAGGAAATAAAAGGCTGCCTTCAAATCATAAAAGCAGCCCTTGTTTACCATTATTGTTATAATTTATACCGACATGTTAATGATGTATCGTTAAACCTACTACCTCGAAAAAATCGGGTAGGTTATCGGCAGAATTGCTCCATATAATTAAAGAATTATCGAGCATTAATTTTCGCCCTGTGTAAAATTCTTACCCAAGGCGAAGGGTCAAGATGATATTACTTTCCAATTAACTCGTATTCCTCGGGAGTACCACAAGCACAAATCAGGTTTCTGTCGCCAAAGGCATCGTCAACCCTGGCTACGGTCAGCCAAAATTTATTCTCACGAATCCATTCCAGTGGGAATGCCGCTTTTTCACGTCCATATGGGTGTGTCCACTCGTCGGATACCACCTTGTAATCGGGGTGAGGAGCATTTTTAAGAACGTTATCTTCCCTGTCCACAGCACCGGACTCTACTTCTTTAATTTCATTGTAAATTCCTTGCAGTGCTTCAATAAATCTATCCAATTCTTGTAAAGATTCACTTTCCGTAGGTTCTATCATTAAAGTTCCATGTACAGGGAATGATAATGTTGGCGCATGGAAGCCATAGTCCATCAGTCGTTTGGCAATATCAAGTTCTGTGATCCCAGCACTGTTTTTAAAGTGGCGGCATTCAAGTATCATTTCGTGTGCTACCCTTCCTTTTTCTCCGGTGTAAAGTATACCGTAGCCATCTTTTAAATGATGTGCCAAATAATTTGCATTAAGAATAGCCATCTCTGTTGACTTGGTTAAGCCATCACTTCCCAGCATTTTTATATAACCATAGGTAATGGGTAATACGCTGGCACTTCCCCATGGGGCAGCAGCTACAGCTGAAATACCTTTGCGTCCGGTCTGAACAACAGGGTGTGTGGGTAAAAACTCCACCAAATGTTTGGCTACGCCAATGGGGCCAACCCCAGGTCCACCGCCACCGTGTGGGATGGCAAAGGTTTTATGAAGGTTCAAGTGGCAAACGTCGGCTCCTATCAAGCCCGGATTGGTCAGCCCAACCTGGGCGTTCATGTTGGCACCGTCCATATAAACTTGTCCACCATTCTTGTGGATAATCTCACAAATTTCAACTACAGAAGCCTCAAATACGCCGTGAGTGGAAGGGTAGGTGATCATTAAGGATGATAATGTATCCTTGTGTTTTTCTGCTTTTTCTTTTAAGTCGGCTACATCAATGTTTCCTCTTTCATCACATTTAACCACTACTACTTTCATTCCGGCCATTACGGCACTCGCCGGGTTGGTTCCGTGAGCCGACGATGGGATGATGACCACGTTTCTTTGATCTTGGCCTTTGCTTTGGTGATAAGCCCTAATGACCATTAAGCCTGCATATTCGCCTGCTGCTCCGGAGTTTGGCTGAAGGCTAACGTCAGCAAATCCCGTTATCTCGGCCAAATCTCTTTTTAATTCGGCAAAAAGAAGGTGATAACCTGCTGCCTGGTCTCCGGGAACAAAGGGGTGGATGCCCCCAAACTCAATCCAGCTCAGCGGAAGCATTTCGGTAGCGGCATTCAGTTTCATGGTACACGAACCTAACGAGATCATCGAGTGTGTCAAAGAAATATCCTTGCGTTCCAGCTTTTTGATATATCTGACCATTTCTGTTTCGGAGCGATAGTGCTTAAATATTTCTTGTTGCAGATAATCACTGCTTCTTAAATATTCATTATTGATGGTACAGGCATCTGGTATTTCTCTAATTTCAGGTTCCTCGATACAGGCAGCACGGGCAAACACCTCCAATATCCAGTTGACATCTTCCAGATTGGTTGTTTCGTCAATGCTTAAACCAACATCGCCGTTCTCGAAATAACGGAAGTTCATTTCCAATTCCAGAGAATACTTCTCAATTAAATCAACCGAAGCATGTTGAGCCATCGAGAACCTGATGGTATCAAAATAGTTTTGGTTAAGCTGTTTGTAGCCTAATTTTTCAATTTCTTCTGTTAATAAGGATGCTATATTATGAATTTGTCCGGCAATTCTTTTAATACCCTCTGCACCATGGTACACGGCATAGAAACCGGCCATAGTAGCAAGTAGTGCCTGTGCAGTACAGATATTAGAAGTAGCCCTTTCGCGCTTAATATGCTGTTCGCGTGTCTGTAGAGCCATCCTTAAGGCACGGTTGCCGTTTTTATCTTTGGTAATTCCGATAATTCTGCCTGGCAAGAAGCGCTTGGCCGATTCCCTTGCAGCAAAAAAAGCGGCATGAGGACCACCATAGCCCATAGGTACCCCAAAACGCTGGGTAGATCCAAATACGATATCGGCTCCCCATTCCCCCGGAGGAGTTAACAAAGCAAGGCTCAATAAATCGGCCCCCACGGCTATTTTACATTCGCTTTCATGGGCTTTTTCAACAAGTGCCTTATAATCTTCAATGTTACCATCAGAGTTAGGGTACTGAACAATTACGCCAAAGTGTTTATCTGTTGGTTCATAGCTTCTCCAGTCGCCAAATTGTAATTCAATACCCAATGGGTTAGCTCTTGTTTCCAAAACGGCGCGGGTTTGGGGCCATACTTTTTCGTCCACAAAAATAATATTTGCACCGGCCTTGGCCATAGCTCTTGGGCGAGAGTTAAACATCATCACCATGGCTTCTGCCGCTGCTGTGGCTTCATCCAATAGGGATGCGTTCGCGATCTCCATTCCGGTAAGATCAATAACTACCGTTTGAAAGTTTAATAAAGCCTCCAGGCGACCCTGGGAAATTTCGGCCTGATAAGGTGTGTATGATGTATACCACACGGGGTTTTCCAAAACATTACGATGGATAACGGCAGGTGTTATGGTATCGTAATAACCCATCCCAATATAGGTGTTGTAAACCTTATTTTTACCGGCAATGTCCAATATTTTTCTAAAATACTGACGTTCCGTTATTCCCTGCGCCAATCGCAAGGGTTCCTTTAATCTAATGTTTGAAGGAACAGTCTCGTCAATTAATGCTTCCATTGAATCTGCACCAATGGTTTTTAGCATTTCGTCAATCTCATGGTCACGAGGTCCAATATGCCTTGCAACAAATTTATCAGTAGCCATATTCGTTTTATAGTTTATTGCCTATGGAAGCAAAGTAATGCCGCCAGGCTTTCCTGTTAAAATGATGGTGTTAAAGGTAAGATTTAAAGAAAATTATAAAAATGATGTTTATGGCTTTTAATGATGATTTTTGTCAGCGCCCCCTGTTGGCCTTTTCCAATTCTCCAGCTGATTTAGTATAATTGTATTTTGGCACTTACAGGTCAACTTTTTCTAATCTCATTTGAAAACGGCACAAGCAGTGTTTTTTATGGCATAATATGTGGGTTAAGACACAATGTGCAATTGTAGCAGGCAGTTCTGATATAAGTACAAAGTTATTTTTGAACGTTGTAATATTTTTTTGATAAAGGTATAGTAAATAGGAATTTGCTTCCTATATCAGTTTTGCTTTCAGCCCAAATATTTCCGTTATGTTTCTCAATGAATTCTTTACATAAGATTAGGCCTAAGCCAGTGCCGGTTTCATTTTCGGTGCCTTTAGTTGATGTGTTTTCGTTGATGTCAAATAGCTGGGGTTGGATTTTTGGTGAGATTCCAATTCCTGTATCTTCGACAGATATTTGCGCAAGCTGTTGTTTGTTTTTATTTGTTATGACGTGAGATTTTATTATAATGTCACCGCCTTTAGGTGTAAATTTAATGGCATTGGACACTAAATTCAGAATTATCGTATATATCATGTTTTTATCGGCAATTACCAATATTTCTTTTTCGGATTTCAACCCCAACTTTATTTCCTTGTTTTCCGCAGTTTCTTTTAATAAGGTAATTATTTCATTAATTAATGTTTTAATATTTATTTTTTCAGGTGAGAATTTAATGATTCCTGTTTGAGATTGTGCCCAGGTTAGTAGGTTTTCAAGTAGTTTGTAGGTTTTTAATGAGCAGTCGTTAATGTACTGAATATATGTTTCCCTTTCTTCATCTTTATACATAGTATGATTTTCCAGTAAGAGTTCGGTAAAACCTAATATGCCTCCAAACGGACTTTTTAAGTCATGCGCAATTATTGAGAAAAATTTGTCCTTTGTTTTGTTTGCTTTTTCTAGTTCCTGGGCTACAGCTTGTATTTCTTCTTTTTGGATAGTAAGCTTTTTGTTTACTTCTTCTATTCGTTTTTTTTGTTTAGCCAGAATAAGATTCGCTTTTCGTTTTTGCAATAGGTTATGAAGGACTGCCAAAGCTAAAACAATTGCTAGAATAATACCGCCAATTAAAGAATCTCTGATGATTTTCTGTTGTTTTTCTTGTTCAGTGTGTATGGCATCTTTTTTCTGTTGTTCAAACTCCATGGCTTCTCTTTCTTTTTGGTATTTGTACTGATATTCCAGATTTGCCATGGATTTTATATTTTCTTCGTTATACAAGCTGTCGCTCATATTTTTAAATAAAACAAAAAACTTGTAGGCCTCTTTATATTCACCTAAAGCAGCTTTACTTTGAGCTAATATTTCGGCACTTTGTTTTATTAAATCAATATTGCCAATATCATTGGCCATAGAAAAGGCTTTATTACCGTATTTTTGGGCTAAAAGGTATTTCTTTTGATTTGCATAAAGGACAGAAAGACCTACATAACATTTCATTTCAATTTGCATATTAGCAATAGCTTTGCCAATGTTTAATGATTGATTATAATACGAAATGGCCTCTGAATACATTTTTTGCAGATAGTATATTTCAGCGAGATCTTTATATGCGTTGGCCAAACCGGTTTTATTCCCAATTTCCTTTTGTAAAGTCAGTGCTTTTTGATGGTTTTCCCATGCCTTTTCATAATCACCTTTGTTTTTGTAAATTAGTCCCAAATACTCATAATTATATGTCAGACCTGTCTTAAAGCCAATTTGTTCAGAGTAGTCTAATCCTTTTTGGCAATATTCTATGGCTTTGGAGAATTCGCCTTGTATATTTAAAATAAAAGCAATATTGGAAGCAGATACTGCCGCATCTTTGTAATTTTTCTGCTTCTCATCTATCCAAAAACTTTTTTGATAGCACTCCAATGCCTTTGGAAAATTTCCTTGCACATTATAAACAACCCCTAAATTGTTGAGCGCATAGGAAATGGATTTTTTGTTGGTTAAGTTGTACGCAATATCAAGTGCTTTCTTTTCATAGTCTAATGCTAAAGCAAAGTTGCCAATGTCACAATAGTCTGTGCCTATGTTGGCGTAACTATGGCAAATTGCTAAACTATCCTTTAATTCAATGTTGATATCCAACGCTTTTTTCTTAAAGTCCAACGCTTTTACAACATCACCTTGGAAATAATAGATGTCTCCAATAGCCAGCATGTTCTTCGCCATTCCTTTTTTATCAGAAATATCTTCAAAAATAGTCTGGCTTTTTTGGGCATATTCCAGCACCTTTTCAAAATCGGATATTGTGTTGTAATAATTTGCCATTTGGTAAAAGGCTTCTGCTTTACCTTTGGAATAATTTAAGGCAATCGAAATATTATATGCCTCTGTTATATATTTTTTTGATGTCTCGGGGTTAATGTTTTGAAATGCATTGGCAGTTTCATTTAATAAATTAACCCTGGTGCTATCTTTTTTTGAGCGGATCTGTAGAAGGTTTTTAAGGCTGTCGGTTTTAACAGTTTGGGCATCAATGCCAAATATACTTATTGTGAATAACAGAACATACGAAAGGTAAAGGTTGTATCTCATATTGGGTTAATTCATTGTTCATTTGTTATTATGGGGATGTGTGTGGTGTCTAAATCTCAATAGGTTTTCATGTAAAAATAAAATAATTTACTAAAACATATCTTTTATTTTTTAAAAGATTTTTGTAATTAAATATTAATGATGGTTATTCAGTTTAAAAATGGATGAGTTGGAGAGAAGATAAACATGGAAGGAGAAGGGATAGGGTGCAATTAAAGCTTGAAGAGAAATGCACTTGAATGAACCAAGGCATCTCCCTTTTTATTTCTTTTACAAAAACTGATTGTGCTTTTTTTCGTGTCCAATGGTGGTCGAAGGACCATGGCCCGGGTATACTACGGTTTCGTCCGGTAAAGTTAAAAGGTGTGTTTTAATTCCCGAAATAAGGGTATCAAAATCGCCACCAGGCAAGTCAGCTCTGCCAATACTTTCTCTAAACAAAACATCGCCTGCAATAACTGTGTTTTCGTTTTCCATATAAAGGGCCACTCCACCGGGAGAGTGCCCGGGAATATGTAACATTTTAATGGTTGAGCCACCGAATTCAATCACCTGCGCATGTTGTAGGTATCCTTTGAGTGCTGGCGGGTTTTCTTTTATTGCAAATCCCATTTGAGTCGCATAAGGCACTGTCTGTTCAATCCAGAACTCATCTCCCTGATGTGCCTCGGCCCCCAGCTTGAAGTGTTCGCAAACAAAACGGTTTCCAAACACATGGTCCAGGTGCAAATGCGTATTCAATAATCTTACCGGTTTAAGATGGTTATCCTCTAAATACGAAACCAGATGTTGCTGTTCTTCATCTGTTAAGCAGCCGGGGTCAACAATAATGCAATCTCCATTTTCGGCAGCGATTATGTATGTGTTTTCTTGCCAGGGATTGTAAGTTAGCGGGTGAATTTTTAGCATAATTATTAGTTAATAAGTCACGGAACATTAGTTAATAGTCATTACGTTTAAATTACTAATGACTAATCATCCATTGACTATTTGTATGATTTGTTTTAAGTCAGAAATCTCGTTCATCAGTTGTCGGTCGTGTTTGTTTTTGTTAGGGTTGAAAAATACATAATCCAATCCAAAATTAATAGCACCGTCGATATCTGTGTCCAGATTATCGCCAATAATCAAGCATTCTTTCTTTCTGGCATTGGCACTTTTTACGGCATACTCAAAAAATGCGGTTTTAGGTTTTGAAGCTCCAATAGTTTCAGATATAAATATCTTAGAAAAATAATGCTGTAAATTACTGTTCTTTAGTTTTACAAATTGCACTTCCTTAAAGCCATTGGTAATAACGTGCAAGGTGTATCTTTGTTTAAGTTGCTCCAAAACTTCTTTTGTATTTGGCATTAAGGCTGTTTTGGTGGGGCTAACGGTAATGTAATCTTGGGCAAAACGCTGTGCGATAGATTCGTTGGTTATTCCTACTTCTGAAAATGGCGTGTAAAACCTGTCAAAATTCAAATGGTTTTTTGTAATTTTTCCTTTCCTGTATTGCGTCCAAAGTTGTTCGTTATGTTGTTCGTAACGTTCATAGAACGCTCCAAAACTCCTAAAAGAATCGCTTAATTTGTATTTTTCATACAGCTCCTCCAGCGTTTGAACAGAGTTCGTCTCAAAATCCCACAAGGTATGATCCAGGTCGAAAAAAAGGTGTTTGTATTTTTGCATAATGCATAAATTTGGAAGCAAAGATAAAGTTATTATAAATAACTTTTTTTGATTGTCCACAGATTATACAGATTGACGCAGATTTTTAGTTTTATGGCAATGTCAGGATATTCTTCTCGAATGGTTATTATAATGAACTAGAATGACAGTTTTGGGATAAATCCATAAATACATAAACTCCGCGAATCGCGGAGTTTATGTATCTGATCTCTTCCCGCAATCCAGGGGGACAGGTAATCTAAAAATCTCTTTGTGTAGTCCTTATCTAATTTACTTGGACCACCATAAATTTTGAGATGCTCCAGAATGCTTCCTTATCTAATATTTTAACTGTCTTGGTATCTTCTTCGCCATTAACCAGTTCATATGATCCTTCCGGGTGGCTGGTTAACATTTTAACTTTGGGGCGGAACAGTGGAATGTTTTCTACTTCCCGGATATCCACTTTTGTGAAATAGTCCTCGTTGAAATCTTCACTTAACACCTTTTGTTTTCCAAATAACGGAAGACCTTCACTTGAAATAACATTGTGTTCCTTTAATTCTTTTTTAGTGCCAAAGGCATAGTAAGCCGCATATAATTCAATTGTTGTAGAGTCGAGAACTTCTTGTGTGTTTTGTTTAACCGTTCTGATTGAATCGATCACCTCGGTCATTCCTTCCACAGTGAAATTAAGCGAAGCAATTTCAATATCCTTGGTGTTCAATTGTTCTTTCAACGCTATTATTTCAATACTCTTGTCTTTAAGCTGTCGGTTAAGGCGGCCTATCAGATTACTCATGTTCTTGTTTTCCAAACCTGAGGATTGCAAGTTTTGTTCAAGCTCGGCGATTTTTTCCTTGTTGGCTAACATCAGTTTGTAAATATCCTGAATGTCCTGATTGATCCTCCTTTGGATGTCCCTTGAATTTCCCTCGGGTGTTCCCATGTTTACATCAATGAGTTTCTCTTTTTCCTTGATTTCTTGAAGGTTCTGATCGATGGTCACTAAAGTGTTTACCAGGTCGTTCGTGATCTGTTGCTGTTCAATGGCAACGGAAACCAGCGAATCGTTTTGCTGCTCCAACGCTTTTTGCTTGGATGTGTTGCAAGCAATAATTGCTATGGCCAATAATGGTACAATAAGTGTTTTTCTCATGATGTGTTGTTTATGATTGATTTAAAATCTAAATTAAATTAAGATTTATTTTTCATTAACGTTGACTTTGGCGTATTTATTTTCCTTTTTTCCGGCAGGCTTGTCCTCTTTGCCTTCCAGAACAATTACAATTTCGCCTTTTACGGTTTTGGCGGCAAAGTGTTGGGTTACTTCGCTTAAGGTGCCTCGTTTGTTTTCTTCATGTAGCTTTGTTAGCTCTCTGCTAACGGAAACTTTCCTTCCTTCGCCAAACACATCAATAAATTGTTCCAGGGTTTTAACCAGCCTAAAGGGAGACTCGTAGAATATCATGGTTCTTGTTTCTTCCGTAAGTGATCGCAGCCTCTTTTGCCGGCCTTTCTTTTGTGGTAAGAATCCTTCAAAACAGAATCTGTCGTTGGGCAGGCCAGAATTAACCAACGCCGGAACAAAAGCTGTAGCTCCGGGTAAACACTCTACATTCACCCCCTGATCAACAGCATGTTTTACCAATAAAAAACCAGGGTCGGAGATGGCAGGCGTGCCCGCATCCGAAACCAACGCCCCGTTTTCTCCACCTAAAATTCTTTGCACAATCATATCTGATGTTTTGTGCTCGTTGAATTTGTGATGGGAATACATTTTCGACCCAATTTGAAAGTGTTTCAGCAAAAAACCTGTCTTACGTGTGTCTTCGGCCAAAATAAAATCTGCTTCCTTTAAAACAGTCAGCGCTCGCAGCGTAATATCTTCGAGATTCCCGATCGGGGTTGGTACTATATATAATTTGCCCATTATTATTTTCAGTGAGCAGTTAACAGTATTCAGAAAACAAATTATCAGCATGTACGGCTGACTGTTGACTGTCGACTGTTGACTGATTAAAACTTTCGTTCAATGTAACTAAAAAACGCCTTAGTGACTTCTTGTTCTTCGTCCCAGTTAAAATTCGATTGAATAAATGATTGGGCCGTTATAAAATCTGGCATATCGTTAAGTTGTTGTAGCGTTTGGTTTAATACTTCAATTTTACCACCAAACAATTCCCTTTGAAACATAAAACGGTCGTTAATTCCTAAACCTTTGGTTAGATCCTGGATGGGTTTGCCCTTGAGGGGCTTTTGAATAGTAGAGACCTGAGTATTGGCAATTAACTCGTTTACCGATTTTTTTTCGGAAACCAATGATTCGCCAATGGTTTTTGGATTATCACCCGGTTTGGCTTCTATATTTTCAAATTTTGAATCAGCCTGTTCGATTATCTCTGGTTTATCCTCCTTTGAAACGTCCTGGGGTATTTCAATGGCCTGCTTCTCTTCAGCAACAGTCTTTTTAGTAATCGGCTCTGGATTTATAATTTCCTTTGCAGGCTCTTCCTTTTGTTCAGGTTCAACAACTTGGGGTGTTTCTTCTACAGGTGTTGCCGCAACAGTCAAAGTTTTAACTGGTGCAGTAGTTGCTTCTGCCCCATTTATATGTTTAAGTAATTTAAATTCTTCGGTAATATTTGCGAGCTTACTTTCCGTTAAATCCAGAAATGCACCAGGGATATCTTGTTGACCATGAAATGATTTGACAAGGGTTTCTATTTCGGAAATATCTTTAATAATAATATTGAGTAGTGTTTCTTTGTCCATAATAATATCAATTCAAGCTCTTTTTTCTTATTTTGCAAAGTTAGTGATAATATCCAGTATTAAATACCAATATAAAAGTAGCAAGAAAAATACCAAAAACAGAATAGCTTGCCATCTTGATGCTTTTTTATTTTTTTATGATAAAATGTTTTTAGAGAACAAAATAAACAAAGAAGGAAAGCACGGTTGGATAGAAGTGATTGCAGGCTCTATGTTTTCGGGTAAAACAGAGGAATTGCTTCGGCGGTTGCGAAGGGCGAAAATAGCCAGGCAACAGGTCGAAATATTTAAGCCCCATTTAGATGTGCGTTATAGTGATGAAGAAGTTGTTTCACATGATGAAAACTCAATTCTGTCGACACCTGTGGAAACATCTGGAAATATTTTGTTGTTAACCGGAAATGTTGATGTGGTTGGGATTGATGAGGCACAATTCTTCGACCAAGGATTAACACATGTTTGTTCGCAACTGGCCGATCAAGGCATTCGGGTTATCGTGGCCGGGCTGGACATGGATTTTAAAGGTAAACCTTTTGGACCTATGCCTCAGTTAATGGCTTGTGCCGAATACGTGACTAAGGTACATGCCATTTGTATGAAGTGTGGCGATTTGGCACAATTTTCTCACCGTTTGTCTGACGAGGAAAAATTAGTAATGTTGGGCGAAAGAGTTGAGTATGAGCCTTTATGTCGCACCTGCTATTGTAAAGTCAATAAAAAATAATAAGAATGCAGGAATATCTCTTTAGTGAAGTAAGCCAGTGGATACCATGTAAGTCTATTGTCAATAATGACATGGTTTTTTCGAACCTAATTACCGATAGCCGCACAGTGGGTATTCCTGAAAAAGCGATGTTCGTAGCTATTTCCGGTCAAAACCATAACGGACATGATTATATTCCCTCCCTTTATCAGCAAGGAGTTCGCTGTTTTATGGTGGAGCGTGATTTTGATTATGCTACAGGACTGGATGGGGCTAATTTTTTGGTGGTTGAAAATACCTTGTTGGCATTTCAACAGTTGGTGGCCAAAAAAAGAAACGCATATTCTTGCCCGGTTGTTGGAATTACAGGAAGCAACGGCAAAACGGTTGTGAAAGAATGGATATCACAATTGATAGGCAATTCAAAATTAATAGTTCGTTCTCCCAAAAGTTACAACAGCCAAATTGGTGTGCCTCTTTCGGTATGGCAAATGGATGCGAAAACCGAACTGGGTGTTTTTGAGGCTGGGATATCCCAGAGAGGCGAAATGGAAAAAATAGCCCCGATTATTTCGCCATCGATTGGCGTACTGACCAATATTGGCACTGCACATCAGGAGAACTTTACCTCTCAACTCGAAAAACTAAAGGAAAAAATTAAGCTTTTTAAAAATAGCAGTACCATCATATTTTGTTCAGATTCTACTTTTGTTAAAAATGAAATTCAATCTGAATATGCAAACAAAAAGTTGTTTACTTGGGGGCGTGGAGATGAGGCTAGCCTGCAGTATTTATCAAAAAAAGCCAAAGGAACAGAAACCGCTATCCAATTACAGTATCATGCCCAGCAATATGAAGTTTTTATTCCATTTTCTGATGACGTTTCTTTTGAAAATGCCTTAACCGCCATTTCCGTTCTTCTAGTGTTGGGTTACGATTTTGAATATATATCAAAATCACTGAGGGATTTGGTACCCGTGGCTATGCGAATGGAATTAAAAGAGGGCATTAACAATTGCATAGTGATAAACGATTCCTACAATTCCGATTTATCCTCTTTGGTTTTGTCACTGGCGTTTTTAGTTCAGCAAAGTCGGGATAAAACAGAAAAGCGTACTTTGATCCTTTCGGATATTTACCAAAGTGGCATCGGGAACAAAAAGTTGTGTTTTCAAATTAATGAATTGCTAAAACAAGTAGGTGTTACTAAACTGGTGGGTGTGGGAAATATTCTTAAATCACATGCTCATATGTTTGATTTGGATGGCATATTTTATGACACTACAGAGGAATTGCTTCAAAGTTTGGTTCCCAATTCTTTTAAAAACGAAGCTATTCTCATAAAGGGTTCAAGAAATTTTGGATTCGAGAAGGTCTCTTCCGTACTGGAGATGAGACATCATCAGACCAGTTTGGAAATTAACTTAAATGCATTGGTGGATAACTTAAATTATTATCGCTCTAAGC
Source organism: Saccharicrinis sp. 156 (assembly GCF_050589685.1). Classification (NCBI taxonomy): domain Bacteria; kingdom Pseudomonadati; phylum Bacteroidota; class Bacteroidia; order Marinilabiliales; family Marinilabiliaceae; genus Saccharicrinis; species Saccharicrinis sp. 156. The sequence goes on along the minus strand of NZ_JBNGOS010000003.1, from coordinate 151,952 downwards.
TAAACGATAAAACCAAGGTCTTGGCCATGGTTAAAGCATTTAGTTATGGTAGTGGTTCTTTTGAGATTGCCAATGTTTTGCAGCATCAAAAGGTAGACTATCTGGGCGTTGCTTTTGCGGATGAGGGCGTTGAGTTACGTAAATCCGGGATTTCGTTACCTATTGTTGTGATGAATCCTGAAGCAAAAAGTTTTCCTATGATGTTAGAGCATCAACTTGAGCCGGAATTATATGGGTTTAAGGTTTTTAATCAGTTTGTAAACTTATTGGCAAAGGAAGGGATTTCAAATTATCCCGTTCATATAAAGTTAGATACAGGGATGAACCGTTTGGGATTTGTGTCCAGCGAAATAAAACAACTCACACAAGTATTAAAACAAACTCACGAAATTAGTGTAAAGTCTTGTTTCTCGCATTTAGTGGGAAGCGATGACGCTCAGTTCGATGAATTTACCCAGGAGCAGATAAATAGGTTTTCTGATTTAACAACACGATTGGAAAAAGAATTGGGATATTCTTTTATCAAGCATATTTTAAACTCGGCAGGTATTTTAAGGTTTCCCCAGGCACAGTTTAATATGGTTCGTTTGGGAATTGGCATGTACGGGGTAGGTGCAATTGAACAAGAAAATCTTAAGCCTGTAACCCGTTTTAAATCTTATATTTCACAAATTAAAAGCGTGAAGGCGGACGAAACTATTGGTTACAACCGTAAAGGAGTGTTGGCGTATGATGCTGAAATAGCCATAGTTCCCGTAGGTTATGCTGATGGATTAAACCGAAAGTTAGGTAATGGAGCGGGTAAAATGATGGTGAAAGGGCAATTGGCAGCCATTGTTGGAAATGTTTGTATGGATATGTGCATGATAGACGTAACAGGACTTTTGGCAAAAGAGGGTGATGAGGTAGAGGTTTTTGGCCCACACAACCCGGTAGAAAATATTGCGCAAGCCCTGGATACCATTCCTTACGAAGTGTTTACAAGCATTAGCAGAAGAGTGAAAAGGGTTTACTATTACGAGTAAGAATAACTTTTTTCATTAGATTAACAATTTTGCCTCTTAACTCCAAAGGACTAGCCCAATTTAGAAATCTTCTCCAATTTTTCGGGATCCAATATTCTAATGATTCTGCCATCAACGGTAATTACCTCTTCGTTCACGAAGGTAGATAAGGTGCGGATGGCATTGGATGTGGTCATATTGGAAAAATTGGCCAAGTCTTCGCGCGACAAGTACACGTTTAGGGTAGTGCCATCTTCGTCAAACCCGTAAATCTCTTTTAACACCAATAAGCTCTCAGCTAATCTTCCGCGGATATGTTTTTGGGTAAGTGTTACGGTTCTATACCTGGAGAAACCAAGTTCCTGCGCAAGGGAACGGATTATATTTAAACTAAATTTATGGTTGTTTTCCAAAAGCTCAAAAACAAGTGCCTTGGGAATATAAAATATAGTGCAGGGTTCAATAACAACTGCCGAAGCCACATGAGGACCTTCCGCAAAGAAAGCCCGATAACCAATAAAACTCGTGGGATTTGCCATGCGTACAATCTGATCTCTGCCACCAAACCCAAGCTTGTATACTTTCACTTTCCCCGATCCAAGGCAAAGCAAACCATCAGGGACTTCACCTTCCTGATAAATCACTTCATTTTTTTTGTAATGTATGGCCTTATGGTTGTGCAGTACTTTCTCTTTTTCTTCTTCCGTAAGTACATCGTAAAGCTGAGAAATGTCTTTGATGGTAGGTTCTTTGATTTCAGTTTTTTCGGCTCTTCTTGGCATATTGGATATGTTGTACAACATGTAAATTTCAGCCAAAAATAGAAAAAAGCCCACATACTCACAAGTAAAACAGGGTAATGCGGACTTTTTTATTTAATAAAGGTGGTTGAACCGTATTATTTCAACGTTGAAATTAGAACCTGGATACCAATGGTATTCTCCTGCCTAATCCAAAGGCTTTGGATGAAACCCTTATAATAGGTGCTGTTTGAAAGCGCTTGTACTCATTGATATTAACCATTCTGACCGCTTTTTTTACCACTGCTTCATCAAATCCTGCGGCAATAATTTTTGCAGGAGATTCATTTTTTTCGATGTAATTGAATAAAACCTGGTCCAATACATCATAGTCAGGTAGAGAGTCGCTGTCCTTTTGGTCGGGACGAAGCTCTGCAGATGGTGGTTTTACAATGGTGTTTTCTGGTATTACTTCATCGTTTCGGTTAATGAATTTTGCCAAAGCAAACACATCGGTCTTGTACACATCACCTAAAACGGAAAGCCCGCCATTCATGTCGCCGTATAAAGTACCGTACCCAACAGCGGCTTCACTTTTATTGGAAGTGTTTAATAAGATATGTCCAAATTTATTAGACAGTGCCATGAGCAAGGTTCCTCGTATTCTGGCTTGAATGTTTTCTTCTGTAACATCAGGATTTAAACCTTCGAACAGGGAGGACATTGTGCTGTCAAAACTACCCACTATGTCCTTAATAGGGACAATGTCGTATCGGATACCCAGATTGTTGGCCAGATCTTCCGCGTCCTTAATAGAGTGATCCGAAGAATATTTCGAGGGTAAAAGAAGCACTCTCACGTTTTCCGGACCAAGCGCACGCGCGGCAATAACTGCAGTTACGGCAGAGTCGATACCACCGGACAGCCCCAATGTGGCTTTTTTGAAACCCATTTTCTCAAAATAATCCCTAACGCCCAATACCAACGCATCGTGAATCATATCCAGTTTTTCCTTTGGAACCGGTTCTATCACATTGGCATGCTCAATGTCTTCCAATTTGCAGTACTGAATATCTTCACTAAAGGAATTAAGCTGATTTACAATTTTACCCTGGCTGTTTACCACCAAAGAGCTACCGTCGAAAACCAGTTCGGTATTCGCACCAATCTGGTTTACATAAACAAACGGTATTTCGTTTTTTGCAGCCTTGTTTCTAATAATTTGCTGACGAATCTGCCCTTGATTGTAGGAGAATGGAGAGGCTGCAATGTTTACCACAAAATCGGGGTTGAGCTGTTTTAACTCTTTCATTGGTGACTTGGTGTACAACTTGCTTTTTGCAAAAGAATTGGCCACAGGTTGCTCATCCCATAAATCCTCGCAAATCGTTAATGCTATTTTTTTGTCCTTTACATCAATCAAACTAAACTCGCTATTAGGCTGGAAGTAACGGTACTCATCAAACACATCGTAGTTGGGCAGTAGCGTTTTATGATGAACTGATTTTATCTTGCCCTCACTAAGTACATATGCCGAGTTAAATAACTTCTTTCCTTTTGGTTCCGGGTTTATGCTGGGGCAGCCTACAATAGCGATAATGTGCTTGCATTTTTCGGCAATCAGGTCAACCTGTTGCAAGCACTGTTCTACAAATTCTTCCCTTTCCAGCAGGTCGAGCGGGGGATATCCGCAGACAGCTAGTTCGGAGAATACGATCAAATCACATCCATCATTTTGTGCTTTTTCGATGGCTTCAATAATTTTTTTGGTGTTGGATGCGAAATTTCCAACATGGTAGTTCAATTGAGCAAGCGCTATCTTCATTTATTAGGAACTTATGAATTATTTCTTGGTAAGCGGTAGTGTTTTTAAAATATGACTCCAAAGTTAAACACCAGGCGGTTCAATATCGTTTTATCGTCAATGGTGCCATTGTCAGTTATATCCGAAAGACCTTGGTTGTATGTCAATCCAAATTTCAAATAGGCGTCACCACCCACCGAATATTGCATGCCACCTCCAAATCGGTAGCCTAAGTTAAAAAGTTTTACTTCATCATTAATGTTTTTACCAGATCCATCATTGGTTTTAATGTTGACCATCCCTGACAAGCCAAAAACGCCATAGTAACTGGCACGCTGAAAATCACTGGTCTGTAACTTTAAGGCAAGTGGTACTTCAAGGTATTTTAACCTGTATTCCAGTGTTGAATTGGCATCGTAAGCAACTTCTTCTCCTCCCACATTAAAATCAATTGGATTTTTATAACGTAGTTTGCCACCTGTTGTGTTAATTGTTAATCCCGTTGAGATAGCATAGTTTTGGGCAAAGAACTTATCCATTTCAAAGCCAAAATTGTACCCCATCAAATTCCCGTTTCCATCGGCGGCAGTATTGTCCGATTTCAACCAACTGATTTGGGGACTAAGTACAAAGGCAAACCTGTAATCAGATTCTCTGCCTGACCTGGTTTGCGCAAAAATCGTAGATGCAACAAGTAACATCAATATGAGCAGTAAGGTTGTGTTTTTCATCTCTTAAATTTTAGCTAAACCATGATAACCAGTGCGTATTTCAATCGTGTGCTTGTTTATGACCTGATTATTTGCTCCCTGCCTATGGCGGACAGGGGACGTGTCGGTTTCATGGTATAATGATTATTTGATTAGTTAAAAATATTGCAAACTTAATAAATTAATAGCGATTAGCTTTTAGCCATGGCATGTTTTAGTAGTAATCGATTAATACTCCGGTTCCTTTGTTACATTCTCCGCTCTTAAGCCAAAACGCCGGGCGATAAAACTTATTGCAATCAATTGCAGCGAATGATATACCATTATCGGGATAATGAAGATTCCTTGCGAAGCCATGTTTTTAAATAGCACGTTTGCCATTACCGAACCATGAATCAGCGACTTTTTGGAACCACAAAACAAAGCCGTAATCTGATCCTCTTTCGAGAAGTTTAGTCTTAGCGTGATAACAAATACAATACCATAAATAAGGGTGAACGTGCATATGATTATTACAACCGTTGTAATTAGGTGTGATAACTTAATGTCATCGAAAACATTGGCGACAAAGGATTTGCCAAAGCTGTTGTAAACAATCATAAGGATGATACTTTTATCGAACAAGGTTAAATACCTGCCGTATTTTCGGGCAGTGTTGCCTAAATATTTATTTAGTGATAGTCCCAGAATTACAGGGCATAAAATTTTCAGTATTAAGCTGGTCACAATTCCCGCAAGGTCGAAATCGCTTTCCGCCGTGTGCATAAATAAACCCATCCAAAGGGGTGTAATAATAATACCAATTAAGCCGGAAATACTGGCGTTAAATATCGCCCCCGGTATATTTCCTTTGGCAATAGATACCATGACCACCGATGAAGATACGGTAGACGGGAGTGCTGCCATAAAAAATAATGCCAACCAAAGTAAATGGATTTCTTCTGTTTTTACCAATGGGCGTAAGCAGATCATTAACAAGGGGAATAATGCAAAAGTCGTTAGCTGAACCAAGATATGAAGTCTGAAATTCGACAGTCCTTTTGCCATGTTCCTGGGGCTCAGTTTCAATCCGTAAAAAAAGAAAATCAGCGAGATTCCAACGGATGTTGCGGTTGTGAGTTGGATGGGGCTGTTCTCATCTCCAATACCAGGATACAGATAAGCGAGTAGTATCATGCACAGCAAGCCAACAATAAATCCATCTATCTTTTTGAGCATTTTGTTTTGTTTGCCGCAAAAATACTAAATGTATTAACAAACTTACTTGATATCAGCCTAATTCCATTTGCAAAATGATAAGGATAGGTATTTTGTGCTAAAATATTTAAGTTTGGTGTCGTTAAATTTTAAGTGAAATCAGATGTGTACTTTTGCTAATAAGTTTGTACTGTTATTTTGTATTGTGTTGGGTGTTACCTTTTTTTCGTGTAAGGATAAAAACATGTATCCCGATGTAAGCGATATTGGGATTGATATAAACGTTATTCCAATCTATCAGGATATACACGGCATGGATACCATGAAAGTGGGCGAGGAGATTGCTCCGGTCATTGCTAAATATCCAGAGTTTATGACGGCGTACAGTTATAAAATAGCAAAACTTGGCAATCCCGAAGCACAGGAATATGCGGATCGTTTGTATGGTTTTGTTACCTATCCTGCCAATAAAGATATCTACCGGAAGTCAAAGGAAATATTTCCTGACTTCAATGATTTTCAGAAGCAACTGGAGAAAGGATTTAAGTATTACAAGTATTACTTTCCGGAGATGCCTGTTCCGGATGTCTATCTGATGATATCAGGTTTCAGCCAATCCATAGCCGTGGATTCGGCCTGGGTAGGTGTGAGTATTGAAAAGTATCTTGGACAGGATTGTGAGTTTTATGCGTGGCTGGGCATACCCAAATATCTTCGGAAGGGTATGGTTAAGGAAAAGATGGCGCCTGATGTTTTGAGAGCCATAGCTATGACCAATTATTCTAATGCCAGGGAGGTGGACGACTTAATCAACAATATGGTCTACCAAGGCAAGGTAAGGTATTTTGTGCACCGGATGTTTCCCGATATTCAAGATACCTTGCTTTTTGATTATTCAAAGGAACAGATGCATTGGTGCAATAATCACGAATCGGATATGTGGGCATCGCTTGTTGAGTGGAAACATCTTTTTAAGGAAGATAGAATGTTGATTCAGAAATATACGGGAGATGCTCCTTTTACCTCAAACTTTGGCAATAATTCGGCACCAAGAGCCGGTGAGTTTCTCGGATACAAGATCATAGCGTCTTACATGAATAAAAACAAAACGGTAAGTTTAAAAGATTTAATGGAAGAAACGGACGGTCGTAAAATACTGGCAGCATCAAATTATCGGCCATGACGGATGTGGTAAGTCAGAAGAAAATACTACGGCAGCAAATAAACGATCAAAAAAAGCTGCTGACTGCGGAAATAAGAAATCGGCAGGCAAAGCAGGTCTTTGACCAGCTTGAACAACAAGATACTTTTATTCATTCGGATCATATGTTGTGTTATTGGTCGCTGCCCGATGAGTTGCCTACGCACGAATTTATGAATAAGTGGTATAGGAAAAAGAATTTTTACCTTCCCAAAGTGGTGGGCGTGGAATTAAGTTTGCATTTGTATAAAGGAGAATCATCCTTGAGCAAAGGTGCTTATGGTATTTGGGAACCAACAGGTGCTGAATTGCTACAGCCGGAAGTGATTGATGTAATTATTGTTCCGGGAGTCGCTTTTGCAGCTTCCGGAAACCGGATGGGTCGAGGTGGGGGATACTACGACAGGTTATTGCCTAAATTGCAAAGCGCTTATAAAGTCGGTGTGGGGTTTAATTTTCAGCTGGTTGAAGGTATACCGACTGAGCCACACGATATAAATATGGATTGTGTGATAACCGGCAGGACATAAAAAAACCCGCTTTGTTAAAAGCAGGGTTTAAATTCTTTCTCGATAAATCATTATGCCGGATGGATAGCCTCGGTCGGACAAACATCAGCGCAAGAACCGCAGTCAGTGCAAGCTTCAGCATCAATTTTATAGATATCACCCTCAGAAATAGCATCTACCGGGCATTCATCAATGCATGTTCCACATGCAATACAATCTTCGTTAATAACGTAAGCCATTTTTGTAATGTTTTTAATTAGTATTAGAAAAGCAAATGTATTTTCTTTTTTTTTATATTAAAACAATATCATCGGTTTTAAGTTTATTTGAAATGTTTTTAAATAAGTTTTATGGGTCGAAAATTACTTTGAAATATCCCTAAGTCCTTTGTAGTCAACTTAAAATATCTAAGGCGATATAGGCCATCAGTCCGACGGAAGTTTCCAGAGATGATTCGTTGAGGCTGAATCCCGGGGTGTGTAACCCACCGGTATGGATATGGTTTGGTTGTTTAACCCCAAAGCGATAAAAAGTACAAGGGTAGGCTTGTGTGTAATACCCGAAATCCTCAGCCGTCATCCTGATATCCATTTTGTGAACATGCTTGTGGCCGAGAAATTCTTGCGCGGCAGTATACGCTTTTTCAGTGACCTCCGTATCATTTGTAACCACAGGATATCCATCGTTAATTTTCACCTCGCATGTTGCACCCATGCTCTCCGCCATTTCGGTGGATATTTTACGGATCTGGGCTTTAATTTTTGCGCGCCATTCCTCGTTCATCGTCCTTAGTGTACCTGCTATTTCCACTTTTTCGGGTATTATGTTGGTGGCGCCATCCGCAATGACTTTCCCAAATGACAATACGGTTGGAATATTTGCAGGAACCATTCGGGCAACAATCTGCTGCAGCGACACAATAATATTGGCCGCAATTAACACATTGTCGTTTAAAGTGTGTGGCATGGCGGCGTGTCCGCCCTTTCCTTTAATGGTCAAATATACCTCATCGCCCGAAGCCATGTACATTCCCTCCTTAAAACCAACATGGCCTGTTTCCATATCAGGCAGCACGTGTTGGCCAATTATGATTTCCGGTTTAGGATTGTCTAACGCCCCTTCTTCCATCAAAAGTTTGGCGCCACCCGGAAATTTTTCCTCGCCCGGCTGGAAAATCAGCAAAATAGTCCCTTCCCACTGGTCTTTTAATTCGTTTAATATTTTTGCGGTGCCCAACAATGAGGCAGAATGTGCATCGTGTCCGCAGGCATGCATGACTCCTTTGTTGCACGATTTAACAGGATTATCCTCATTCTCGATAATGGGTAATGCATCCATATCAGCCCTTAAGGCGATCACCTTTTTGTCAGGATTTTTTCCTTTGATGGTTCCGATAATGCCCGTTTTCACATAGCCCGCCTTGTATGGTATTCCGTACGCGTCCAACTTGGAACAGATATATTTTGACGTGTTAAATTCTTCAAACGAAAGCTCCGGGTTCTCGTGAATATGCCTTCTGATTTCTATAATTTCGGGATAGTATTTTTGGGTTAGCTCTTGAACTTTTTGCTTCAAATCCATAATTACTTTTTAAAATATGATTCCTGCAAATATACTATTATGATTTAAAGGACGGACAATGCTTTCGGTTAATCGCAGTTCTTCCATGTTTGTAATGACCTGCAATTGTATATAGCGCTGACAAGGGCAGCAAACCCTGTAACGGGTGGACGCAGTTAGCTTATAGGATTAAAAAATGTAGTAGGAAATTTCGATAATTTTACCATTGAGCTACCGAATTAGATCAAAAACTCTATTTTTACCCTAAAAAAAATATGGGACATCATCATCATGACCATTATCACGGGCATCATCATCCCGAATTACAGGGTAAGAACCTGATGATTGCCATATTGCTAAATGTACTGATTACAGTTTCGCAAATCATAGGCGCCATATTGAGCCACTCCCTATCCTTAATGACAGATGCCTTGCATAACCTTTCGGATGTAATGGCTCTGGTGATTAGTTATGTGGCTAATAAGTTGGCCAAAAGGAAACCCACGAACAGGCAGTCTTTTGGATATAAAAGAGCCGAAATTTTGGCGGCCTTCATCAATGCTGCGACGCTTTTGGGCATTTCTATATATTTAATTGTGGAAGCTATTGAACGCATGGTAATGTCAAAAAGTGTTGAAGTAGGTGGCGAATTGGTGATGTGGCTGGCCGGATTAAGTATTGTAGCCAACGGTTTAAGTGTGTTGCTGATACAAAAAGATGCCAGGAATAGCATGAACATGAAAGCGGCCTATCTTCATCTTTTCTCCGACATGCTTACTTCTATTGCTGTATTGATAGGTGGTTTTTTAATGATGAATTATAAATTGTATTGGGTGGATAGTTTGTTGTCGGTAATTATTGCCGTGTACCTGATCGTTTCCAGTTGGAAACTGGTGATAGGTGCCATGAAAGTGTTGATGCAGTTTACCCCGCAAGATATTGACCTAGATAAGATAAAGGAAGTAATCTGTGGGTTGAACCAGGTTGAAAACGTACATCATGTGCATATTTGGCAGCTTACCGATCATGAGATACATTTCGAGGCGCATATCGATTGTTCGGAAGATTTGATATTGTCGCAAGTAGATAAGGTGATGGACAAGGTGCGAGAACTGCTACATCACGAATTTAATATCCACCATGCTACCCTTCAGCCGGAATTTCATGTTTGCGATGATAAGTCGCTGATTGCGTATGGGGAGTAGGAGATTTTTTATGTTTGGGCTGTGACTAATCGAAGTCAACGTTCTGCGTTTTTGATTTATCTTGGTTCTGGCTTGTTCTGGGTAATGTTGGCCAATAGGCTGTTTTCGAGGGTATAGGATACGAATTGTAAATATAAACGAATAGTAATCACATAAATTTTACCATCCATGGAATTTTCAATACTCACTGATATTGTAATAATATTTGCACTATCAACATTGGTAAATTTAATTTTTACAAGATTAAGAATACCAACCATTGTAGGTTATTTGCTAACGGGGATTCTTGCTGGCCCTCATCTTCTTTCCTTGGTAAATGGAGAACATGAAATCGAGGTGTTAGCGGAAATTGGGGTCGTTTTATTGTTGTTTACTATCGGTCTGGAGTTTTCGTTAAAGCACCTGCTGAAAATCAGAAAAATAGTATTTCTTGGCGGATTATTGCAGGTTTCAATAACGGCCGCATTATTTTATGGTATTGCCCATTTTTATGGTCTCAGTTGGCAAACGAGTATATTTATTGGTTTTCTTGTGGCATTAAGTAGTTCGGCGCTGGTACTAAAAATATTGCAAGAACGATCAGAACTCTCTTCTAATTATGGGCGAACTATTTTAGGTATTCTGATATTTCAGGATTTATTACTGGTGCCGTTAATATTGTTTGCCAATCTACTTGGGGAAAATGATGTTCATATTGCCCGGGAATTCTTATTTCTTGGGCTAAAAGCAATTTTCATTATAGGTTTTGTTTATGTCGGGAATAAGTGGCTGTTGCCAAAACTTTTGCATGTAATAGCCATGACAAAAAATCAAGAGCTATTTATGATGAGTATTTTTCTCATTTGTCTCGCAATAGCACTTTTAACAGCCCAGTTAGGGATGTCTCTCGCATTTGGTGCTTTTTTGGCGGGACTAATGATTTCTGAATCTCAATACAGCCATAACGCATTTTCTAATCTTATTCCATTTAAAGATACGTTTACAAGCTTCTTCTTTGTATCCATTGGCATGCTGCTGGATTTGACATTTGTGGTCGATAATTATTTGCTGGTTGGTTCTATTGTAGTTGTGGTTATTGCGGTTAAAACAATTATAGCCGGTGGTGCTGGATTTATTTTAGGTCATACCTTGCGCGGTACTGTTTTGGTAGGACTTGCCTTAAGTCAAGTTGGAGAATTCTCATTTATCCTTGCTAAAATAGGATTAAACAATTCGATCATAGATGATTATTTTTATCAGCTATTCCTGGCTGTTTCAGTAATCACTATGGCTTTTGCCCCTTTTTTAATGAGTCTGTCAAGACCCTTGTCGAATTTTTTGTTGAAATTACCGCTGCCCAAATTTTGGGTTGACGGGTTGTTTCCGTTAAAAGAAATCGAAATACCCGATTTTAAAAATCATCTTGTAATTATTGGAACGGACACGAGTGCCCTAAAGCTATCGTTAATGGCCCAATTAAATAATCTGCACCACGTGTCCATCATTTTTGACCCCTTAATTGCAAATGAAAAAATTCAGAATGGTGATTTGGTGGTTTATGGTGATGCTGTTAATGAACCCATATTATTAAAAGCTCATGTGGATACGGCTGAAATTGTCATGGTTTCTGTAGGGAGATTAATACCATCTATGGCCATCATCGAAAAAGTTAGACAGCTGAATAAAAAGGCATATGTCATTGCGCGGGCAAAACATATCCGAAATGTAGAACAACTGTACCAACTTGGAGCTGACCAGGTTTTGCCTGAAAAACTGGAGATTGCGATAGATTTGTTCAAAAGGATACTGGTTAAAAAATTATATCCTCAAAAAGAGGTTAATCGTATTTTAACCCATATCCGAAATCTGAATTTAGGGGAATTTTCGGAAAGAGATATCATTAATCAGCCAAGCATACTGGATGAACTGCAGCATATGAATATATCAGCCATAAAAATCGAAGTAAATTCTCCTGTTGATGGGAAATCGCTTGCCGAAATTAAGCTGCGAAACAAAACAGGAGTTACGCTCTTGGCTATCAAACGTGATTCATCCATAATTGAGCATCCTGTGCCAACTACTGTTCTCAGGAGTAATGATGTCGTTTATGTATTGGGTAATCCGGAGCAAGTCAATTGGGCGTTTGAATTATTTGATAAAGAATAATGCTGATGGAAGATGCGTTTGTTTATTTGTTAACAATAAAGCCATGCCACCCCACGATGTAGTGCCGTGCGATGTTTAACAAACCATGCGAGATTTGTGCGGCAACGGTGGTTTCCATGTAACACTGTTTGTTAAATACAACTATTCGCTAAAAATGAATTGATTAATAGGATTATTTTCCTTTTTGTTCTGATATTTTTAGTTTAGCGAATTGTTTTTTTTATTACCTGCATTCTTCACTGTTTCTTCAATTCGCTTTCGTCTGGTTTTCGGTCGTTTTGCCAAAATAATCCGCTGTAACATTGCTCTTCGAACGGATTTACTTAGACTTAAAAAATGCTTCCTTCTTCTGATGATTAATTTCGACCCATCTTCTCCAGTCTTGTTTACTTGATGGACAAAAACTTTCGATATCGCTATTCACATTCAATCTTTTGTATTCTCTTTCAATAGAATGCACTGTTAACCAGGATATTCATCCTCTGCCTTAGCGGAGGCTTACAAAACCGCGCTAACAGCCGTAATGCTTATGTTTTTATATCCAAGCGATCTGGCTGTCTGCGAAGGCGTGGTCGTGCTTTATTTCCTGAAAAAACCAATTTTGGGAAAATACCAAACTTTTATGTCTTAGTTGACTAGGATTCAGTTAGTCATAACAAATGAGAGGGTATGTAATAGGTACATCACTCCCCAAATTACAAGGTAAATAATAATCCGTGAATTTATAATGGCTGCATTGATCTCTCGGTTGTATTCATCTTATAGACCGTGCTAATGATAAATCCAATATAACCAACAAAAAGCAAATTGAATATGAAGCACTTGGTTACCCACGTCAAACATGATTTTGTAATTTACCAAGCATGGGATTCGGTTCCATACGATTGCATTGCTGTTCAGAAAGGATGTGTACCCAAAAACATATGGAATTGGTTGGTTTGCACTTATTCATCAGTCTCAAAAATTCGTATGTATTATGATGAGTCAACGTGCGGAAAATAATATATAAAAATGATTTCTGTTCATTTATTCATCTGGCGAATAAGATGTAAATGTCAGTATGAAAGGTTTAAAGCGGAGCTTAAGTGTTTTTAATTTTTACAATATAGCTTTCGTTTGGCATTAAGGTAAAGCATGGTGTATTTAACTGCAGTACTTGGTCGACAGAAAAATTCATATGGTCTAAGTTTCAGTCCAACAGCTTCACCACTGACTTGTATTTAAACCGTAATGTCTCAAATTACACGAATTTTTAAACCCGAAGTGCATACTTTATATCGCAAATCTTAATCCTTAATTCCCAACATCGATAGATTGATTCTTACATCTCGAACCATAATTGCCGAATCATGAACCTCTCTGAACGATTCTACAACCTCAATGATTGGATCACGAACCACGCTGAAATGAACTTTACCAAAGTTTTAAACTCTGGAAAAGTTGGAATTAGGGAAGGTGGAGACTTTCAGATACAAAAAAAGGCGTCCTTTGGACGCCTTTCAAGTTATATCTAATTTTAACCGAAACTACAATTGATATGGGTTACTAGTAGAGCATTCAATAAATTCCGTTAAGAAGTTCAAAGCTTAAAAAACGATTGTATGTAATTGTTTCTTAACTGATAATATCAATTTCACTATATAAACTTTATACTTTGAAACTTCACGAGTTCAGCACTAGTTCAATAGTTCGGCCAATTTTTCTTCCAGGGCAGGGCCTCTAAGGTTTTTAGCAACCACTTTTCCTTCTTTATCTAATAATAGAGTAAAGGGAATTCCCGTAACACCGTATGTGTTGGCAATGTCACCTTTCCCATCGATTACCTGGGTCCAGGTTAGGCCATCGTCGTTAATGGCTTTTCTCCAGGCGGCAGAATCCCTGTCTAACGAAACGCTTAATACCTCAAAGCCTTTAGCGGCATATGTTCCATAAGCTTTAACCACATTCGGGTTCTCTTCGCGACAAGGCTTGCACCACGAAGCCCAAAAGTCAACCAAAAGATATTTACCACGTAACGATGAAAGCGCTACATTATCACCGTCCACCGATTCCAGGGTGAAATCAGGTGCAACGGCACCAACTTCGGTAGCTTTAGCCGCAGCGGCCGCTTTTTCCATGGGCTCCAGGGCTTTTTTCAAATCGGCCACATACTTGCTGTCGCCAAGGTTTGCCTCAAACTCGGCCGTAAGGGCTTTAAATTCTTCAACTTCAAACTCACTAATCGCCTGCATAGCCATATGTGCACCAACCACGCTGTTGGTGTTGTTTTTAATAAAATCAATGAAGTACGCTTTTTGCTCTTCCATAAGCTCGCTGGCTTCTTCGCGCAATGCCTTCTGTATTTCATTGTCGCCGGCACCCATTGCCTTTTGATACTCTTCGTTAATTTGGTTCAGACGATCTGATCCCGGAAGCTCCTTTACAAAATTGTTGTACACATCTGTTATGGCCGATCCTGTGATAACAGCTTCCTGCATGTTTTCGGTATTGGCTTCGATGGTGATGTTGGCGTTTTCGCCGAAGAATACGATAGGGGTACGGTTGTTTTCAATAAAAATCAAATACAACTGAGGTTCGTCCACAGTTCCTGTAAAAGTAAATTTACCTTCTACAATATCGGTTGTGTCCAAAGAAGCAGGTCTACCGTCCACAATGTTTCTCAAGATGGCTTTCCCTTCAGTAACCCCCTCAATGGTGCCGTTTATGGTAAAAGTTGATGGCTGACAGGCAGCGAAAATAATGGCCATTACTGCCACTAAAAATAAGTTCTTCATTCTGAATCATTTTAAGGGTAAGATAATATTTTACCCGGTTGAAATTATTTACTGGTTTATTTTTTCAAAATATTGGTTTAACAATTCCTGCGCGGCCGTAAACGAGCTTACTTCGTCGTTTAACACCTTTTGTTTGTACTTTTCTGTTAACGTTGCAATATCAGGATTGTTGTAAAAGTTCGATTTTAAATTTTCGTTGATCGATTCGAACATCCAGTACTGCGACTGTTCGTTCCTCCGGTACGAAAAGAATCCGTTTTTGTTTGTTTTTTCAACGTATTCGTTCACCATATCCCAAATTTCGTTAATCCCTGTTTTTTCTAAGGCAGAACAAGTCTCAACCCTGGGTATCCATCCCGATGGTGTGGGAGGGAACAGGTGAAGGGCGCTGGTGTATTCTGTTTTGGCCAGGTTGGCACGTTGAATGTTGTTTCCATCGGCTTTGTTGATGACGATGGCGTCGGCCATTTCCATGATGCCGCGTTTGATGCCTTGTAACTCGTCGCCGGCCCCGGCCAACATAATCAACAAAAAGAAATCAACCATGGAATGCACGGCGGTTTCGGATTGTCCAACCCCGACCGTCTCAATAAAGATGGTATCGAAACCTGCGGCCTCGCACAAAATAATGGTTTCCCGTGTTTTGCGGGCAACACCACCCAGCGAGCCTGCTGATGGCGAAGGACGGATATAGGCATTCGGTTCAGCGGAAAGTTCCTCCATACGGGTCTTGTCACCCAGGATACTCCCTTTAGACCTTTCGCTACTGGGGTCAATAGCCAGAACGGCCAATTTTCCACCCTGTTGTATAATATGCATCCCCAGGGCTTCAATGGCGGTGCTTTTCCCTGCCCCCGGCACGCCCGTAATTCCTAGGCGGATGGAGTTTCCTGAATAGGGAAGGCATTTTTCTATAATTTGTTGGGCCACGCTCTGATGATTCGGAAGCGAGCTTTCAACCAAAGTAACCGCCTTGCTCAATAGTGTGATGTCCCCTTTTCTTATACCTTCAAAAAATTCGTCCGCGGTAGGTAATTTCCTTTTTTTCTTCAGGAACCTTTGCGCTGCTGCGGCATTTACAGTCTGAACATTTTCTACTCCTTTGTTGACGTTCAGGTTACTGTAATGCGGGTCGTTCTCGATATGATGATGGTTGTCGTTAATCATTCCTGCAATAAATTTATTGCGAATTTACATTAAATCCACATTAATCGTCACTTTTTTTTTAAAACAAAAACGGAATGCCCCCAGTGATAAGGGCATTCCGTTATATCGTTTTAATATTCGACTAAAATTCGAATATAATATTAGTTGGTTACCGTCCCTTGAATTCGTAATAGTGTGCTGCTGGCCAATGGATCATTGGTAATTACGGTAACCGATTTGTTTTGGCGACCTTTTTTACCTGTCGAGTTAAACTCTGCCACAATGGCTGTTTTCTCACCCGGGGCAATCGTGGTTTTTTCCGGTTTGATAGCGGTACAACCACAAGAGGCTTTCACCTTACGGATAAGTAAGTTTGACTTTCCCGTGTTGGTAATATAATAGGTGTGCGTGGCCTTTTGCCCTTGTTTAATCTCACCAAAGTCGAAGACCTTGTTATCGACACTTATTTTAGCAGCATTTGCTTTTTGCTCCTGGCTCCAGCTTGCAAAATCCTCTTGGATATTCGCGTTTACGCTGATACGGTTCTTATAGTTGGTTTCCCCGTTAATTTTCAAGAAAACCTGATCATAAACAAAACCCCAATCGTTTTTGGCGGCAGCATCGTAAGTGGCTGTAATAATTCCTTTTTCTCCCGGTTTAAATATGTTGGAGTGGTTAACCGTGGTAGCGTGGTTTAACGGACTTGCAAATAACGTAATATGCTTGGGTACACGGTCAAAATCCAGTGTAATCGTTTGGTCGGAAGTATTTATAAAATCAACCGTTTCGCTCTTTTTTTCATTAGGCTGTATGCGCGTGAAGCTAATGTGGGTACTTTTAAAACGCAATGGACCAACCGCTCTCGGGTACGTGTCTTCCACCGTTTTGGGTCGGGGTTTTACATTACCGGTTATCCTTAAAACGGTATTAGGATTAGCTGTGTTGGCGGTTACCGTAATGGTTTTATTAAAGTTTCCCGGACGGTTTCTGGGGTCAAACGTGGCTTTTACATACCCTTTGGCACCCGGGGCAATCGGTTTCTTACTCCATTCGGGAGAAGTACAACCGCAGGATGCTCTTACGTTATGAATAACTAACGGCAGGCTACCGGTATTGGTAAAGCTGAATTCGTGTGATACTTTTCCGTCCGCTTCCTTAACTTCACCAAAATTGTGAAGGGTTTCGTTAAAGGAGAAGGCCGGTTTTGAATGCTGCGCCCACGAGGTGGATACCCAAAGTAAAGCAAAGGCATATAAAACAATCTTTTTCATTTTCAATCGTATTTTGAAATGTTATCTGTTAGTTAAAGTCTATCCGGTGTTTTATGAGACTACAAAGCTAATAAAACAAATGCAACGCCCGAATATGAATGTTGCGTTTTAACATCATGTTAACGCAACGCGGCATTGCAGTTCGTTCATTTCGGTACAGATGGTTTAAACGAGAACAATGCCAAAATGTTACTAAAAAAAATACCTGATTCCAGCAGATTAAAATGACCTACTTAGAAGGATGGCTGCGAATATGCGGGATGTCGCATTTCAATTACCCTGAATGTCTACCTTTTAAGAAGGTGCGAAAAAGATAGTGTTGGGTAAAAAAAACGGAATGGGTTAGATGAAGTTTATTTTTTGGGGATAAAATTATGTGATAAGTTTATTTTCCATGAGACAGGAGTTTTAACATATGGATTGAATTAAATCATGTACTTATTTTTTGTTGTGTACGTTTAATATTCTACCTTAGAATCTCTCAATCGATTGGTTCATCAGGTATTTTCTGGTGCCTATTTAGGGATAAACAATTAGGTAAATGTATTCAACCTTTTTGTTTAAGCTTTGTTAATTTATCGTTGCCGTAAAATATATTAGGCTATCAATTGATTTTGAACGTGGTTTAATTGGTGGTGTGACCGAATTTTAAAGAATTATATACCTTAGAAATATGCAATACGATTTAGTAGTTATTGGAAGTGGCCCAGGGGGCTATGTAGGAGCCATACGTGCTTCGCAATTAGGCTTAAAAGTAGCCATAGTAGAAAGAGCAGAACTGGGCGGGATTTGTCTGAATTGGGGTTGTATCCCTACCAAATCTTTGTTGAAGAGTGCTACAGTTTTCGAATATATTCAACATGCCGGGGATTACGGGATTAAGATAGAGGGGGAGTCGAAGGCCGATTTCGAATCCATGGTTTCAAGAAGCCGGGGAGTAGCCGACGGTATGAGTAAAGGTGTTCAGTTTTTGTTGAAAAAGAACAAGGTAGATGTTATCAACGGTTTCGGGAGATTAAAGGACAACAAAACTGTGGAGGTTAAAAAAGAAGACGGAAGCACCCAAGATGTTTCCGCCAAACATATTTTATTGGCAACAGGAGCACGCAGCCGCGAGCTTCCCAACCTTCCGCAGGATGGAGTTAAAGTTATTGGATATAGAAAAGCTTTGACGTTGGAAAAGAAACCGGAATCAATGATTGTGGTGGGTTCGGGCGCCATCGGAAGCGAATTTGCCTATTTTTATAATTCCATTGGAACCAAGGTTACCCTCGTGGAATTCTTGCCTAACATTGTTCCGTTGGAAGATGAAGAAGTATCTAAGCAATTGGCGCGTTCATTTAAAAAGGCTAAGATAGATGTGATGGTATCTTCGGAGGTGCTTAGCGTAGATACAAGTGGCGATAAGGTGAAGGCGGTCATAAAAACTAAAAAGGGTGAAGAAACGCACGAAGCCGACATAATTTTATCCGCTGTAGGTATCTCACCCAATATTGAAGGAATCGGATTGGAAGAAGTAGGGGTGACCGTGGAAAATGGTAAGATTAAAGTAGACGAATTCTACAAGACTTCGGTTGATGGTGTTTATGCCATAGGTGATATAGTGCCGGGACAGGCATTGGCGCACGTTGCATCTGCGGAGGCTATTACCTGTGTGGAGAAAATTGCCGGACATACCCCGGAACCAATTAATTATAACAACATACCGGGTTGTACTTATACTTCCCCCGAAGTGGCTTCTGTGGGCATGAGCGAAAAGGCAGCCAAAGAAGCGGGTTACGAACTCAAGGTAGGTAAGTTCCCATTTTCGGCATCCGGCAAAGCCAGCGCTGCCGGTCACAAGGATGGTTTTGTGAAACTGATTTTTGATGCCAAATATGGTGAGCTGTTGGGGGCGCACTTAATTGGTGCCAATGTAACTGAAATGATCGCGGAACTTGTGGTGGCCAAAAAGCTGGAAACAACGGGCCATGAGTTGATAAAATCGGTTCATCCTCACCCTACCATGTCCGAAGCCATTATGGAAGCCGCGGCGGCGGCGTATGATGAGGTGATTCATATATAGAGGAACTTGAGAATAATCCACCTTAAAAATATAGGCGGTATCAGCATTTTGGTACCGCCATTTTTTTAGCATATTTGCTATACTACTTCTTTGCCATAGACATATAGGCTTTAACTTCAAATGCCATTTTCTGATTGTACTCAAACGCCAACGATTTATAATTGACCAGGTCAACGATTGTTCCGATTAAGCACAGTCCGGCTGTTAAAAAATATAATACACCCATACCTATTTGATTAATGATAAAACGGTGTATGCCTGCAACCCCGAACAAACCGACCAAAGCCAGTAGTAATATCATTTGTGGATCTTTGCGCCTGCTGCGGTATAGCATTGCAAAGGTTTTAACTTCGTCATCTGAATAATCTTTGATGACGTCGTCAATAAATGAGGCTTCTTCCAGCTCTAGATCGGGAAAAAAGTTGAGAATTCTGTTCATTTGAGTTTGTTTTTAAATTGGTTGTTTCTGAAAATTTGAAATATTCTATATGTCAAAATCACCACCGCTAAAATACCCAGCGGATGGCTGTTGAATGAATTTGTGATCTCTCCCCTGGCTATAAAGCCCACCGAATGCCCCAGGCCACAACCGGGACAAAATCCTAAACCGCAGTTTTTAAATAAACACATTGAATAATGGCTGTTTTCATAAGGATCGGAAAACGCCATAAGCAATAGTCCAGCTGTCCAAATGAACGCCTCAAGATGTCTCCTTAAATATATAATAATATGGGTAAAATTCATTTGTATTATTTAGAGCGTAGGATGAATGTGCGGTACAATGAATAAAAAGGTAGATCCCTTATCCTGTTCGCTTTCAAACCATATTTCACCACCCATTAGGTTTATGATTGATTTTGAGATGTTTAAACCAAGACCAACGCCGCCGTGATGGCCCATGTACACTTGATCTAACCTCCTAAATCTTTCAAAAACAAAAGCTTTGAGTTCCTGGGGTATGCCTATTCCATAATCCTTTACGGAGAACAGGCAATACTGGTCGTGGTTAAGTTCGTAATCATAAAGGTTTATTTTAGCGATGATCTCGTTTTTGGTGTAAAAATGATAGCTTAACGTTATTGTTCCGGTGTAGGAATATTTAATGGCGTTGTTGATCAAATTTTGGATAATCTGGTTCAATCTAAACTGATCGACATAAAGATTTTTTGGGCCTCCTTCGGGTATCTTCAATCTCAGTTTGAGTTTTGTTTTTTTTAAGCGTTCCAATTGATCCTTATTTCTATTAATGAGCCCGTCCAAAAAGGTGGGCAAGTATACTTCCCTATAATTTAGTTTTAGTTCGTTGGAGTCAATTAGTGAAAGATCCAGAACATCATTGATCAATCGTTCCAGAATTTGCGAACTGTCATGGATATGCTTTATGAAATCGTTTAGTTTCTCATTCTTGTTCTCAGTCTTTAAAATATCGGAAAATCCGATTATCGCATTTAGCGGTGTTCTTATTTCGTGCGAAACGTTAGCAATAAATGACGTTTTTACTGATTCTGACTGCAATGCCCTATCTCTGGCATCCTCAATCCTTTTTCGGTATCGTTTCTGATCCCTGTTATTTAAAACTAAAATGATAATGATAGCGATACAGGCAGCGATAAATAAAAAGTTGATGTATATCAGTTGTTTAAATTTTAAAAAAATAGAATCAGGCTTGTTAACGATTATGGCATCGCGGGGTAATAATTCCTTGTCAACATTAAATCGTTTTAGTTCTGCGTAGTTATATACCAGTTTTCCTTTGGGATGGATAATACGGGGACTGATTTTGTTGCCGTTAAGTATTTTAATCACCATTTGGGCAGCGGTACGACCGTGAAACATGCCTACGTTTTCTTCACCTCCAACAATGTTATCAATGCCGTCACGAATATGTGATCCCGAAAAAATGGGAACGTCCAGGGGGTCTTCAATTTTGTTCAGTATATCGGAATAAGGCCAATGGGCTCCTAATTGACTAAACGTTCTGCTAAAAAGATATACCATATCGTTTTTACCCAAAGAATTAAGGATACGGATCAACGTGTCTTCGTTACTACTCATTATTGTTTTGTAGTCGGGCACTCCAAATTCTTGCGCGTATTTGGCTACAGTTTCTTGATTCAATGAATCTGTATGAGATACATTTGAAAAGACATATACGTTTTTTCTGTCGGGGAAGAGGCGATGCATACTATAAAAAACATGTTCTAATCCTCTGCCTTCAACAATGCCGTAGGCATGTATCTGGTTAAATTGATAATCATCAATGTTCCTGATACCCGCAAATACCAGTGGTTTGTTTTTAAAAATAATTGAATCCTTATGGCTTAGGAAAAAATCAAGTGCGTTATTGTCGGAAGTAACAACAATATCAAAATTAATATTGGTGTATTTGCTAATAAGGTATTGGTAGAAGTAATTAAAATTTGGTTGATATGTAAGGCGTTTGGTGTCCATAAATTCGATATAGTACTCCAGGTCACCACTTTTGTCCAGTTCCGTTTTAAACCCTTCGGTCAAGTCATCCGTCCAGGGTAAACCGATACTATAGGAATTTATATAGAGAATTTTTTTATGATTTGGTTCGGATTGGGCAAACAACCCCCGTACTAAACAAAATAGTATTAAAATAAACAAATATAATTTGAAGGTGGCAGTTTTCACTTTCTTAATTTTGAGAAAAGTTAGTGAAAATGTTGATATATGGAAAGTTTTATTTTTTCAACCCTTGACCAATGGGATGAATTGTCTGCTTTATGGGGACATTCTAGTTAGATGGAATCTGTCGTCGGGGCTGTTTTCTATATTGAACTTACGGATTGTAAGTAGTGCGAACTAGTTACCCCACCTTTTACCCCGACGGTCTTATCCAATGGCGAAGGACTAACGTAAATGTTGAAAAAACGGTTTAACCCGCCATATGCATTAGAAAATCTATTACCCATTGAAATTGTTTCAAAACAAGACACTCCGCTGCCTCACTTCAACTCACCAGAACGATGCTCCCGAAAGTAATCCGGACAAGTGATGCCTCGTTTGGGTAATGCCTTGTTTTATTGTACTTGCCATGCTCATGACGAACCTCCAATACATAATCCGGGTTCAAGCTTGTTAACGATCATTTCTTCTTTTCAGTGTTGTTTTTTTATAGCAATTTTCATTTTGAAGATGGTTTGCTTGTGCAACATGGGCTTAGCCTCTTTTGGCTACGCCGAAAACTTACGGAGTGTTTTTTAGGAGGAAAAAACTAGTATTTAAAACTGCTTCCTCCCAAAAACTCCCTAATAATGGAGGTGGGTGGAATGTTTTTGGCCTGAATACTATTAAAATAGCTAAAGAAATATAACAACCTGTTCGCCTCGGCACGTTCGGGCTTATTGTGGGGGACCTCAAGTAACATGGGTTCCACCAGGGGCTTCAGAACAGCCAGTTCGTATAACAGCGCGGTGTTGAACATGACATCTGCTTCTTCCTGGTATGGGAAAATATGCTTGTCTTCGCCTCTTCTCACACTTTGCCATCGCGAAAGGGTGTCTACAGCCGAATAGCTCCTGTATTTGTAGTCCCTGACTATTCTTCTGATAAGTCGGTTATCGGTGGTGGGTATCCTGTTGTGGTTGTCGATGTTGATGGAAGTAAGTGCCGAAACATAAATCTTGAATTTAAAGGAATCATGGATGTTACGGGTTAATTCCGGGTTGAGACCGTGTATACCTTCAATAACAAGTATGTCGTTCTTTTTTAATCTCATCTTGGTGTCGTCGTAAAACCGTTTCCCCGCTTCAAACGAGAATTTGGGCAAGTTGACTTTCTCTCCTTTTAAAAGCAGTGTTAAATCCTGGTTGAACTGGTCGATATCCAGGGCTTCCAACGCTTCAAAGTCGAATTGGCCGTTTTCGTCGAGCGGTGTTTTTTCGCGGTCTACAAAATAATTATCCAGAGATAAGGTATGTGGTTTAAGTCCGTTGACCATCAGTTGTATAGCCAGACGTTTGCTAAAGGTGGTTTTTCCGCTTGACGAGGGGCCGCTTATCAAGATGATTCGGACATTGTCCTTTCGTTCGGCTATCATATCCGCAATATGACCTATCTTTTTTTCGTGAAATGCTTCCGATACCTTAATAAGGCGTTGGGCCTTGTCGTTCTTTTGCAACGTGTTTAAATCGTGAATATTGGTGACCTTGAGCACTTTGTTCCAGTGGCTATACTCCTGAAAAATCTCGAACATCTTGTTTTGAATCACCAGGTCCTCCACTACTTCCGGTTCAAAACGCTTGGGGATCTGCAGTAAAATGCCATTGTAGTATTTGTTGACATCGAACACTTTCAGATATCCTGTTGACGGAACCAAATAGCCGTAAAATGAAGCCACAGCATCTTTTAGCCGGTAGTATGAGGTGTAGTTCTGACCTCTGCTTTCCAACAAGCCGATTTTATCATCAAAGCCCTGTTCGTTAAAAAGCGCTATCACTTTTTCAGTTTCTTTCTGGAAATATTCAAATGGGATATCTTCTGTTGCCAGGCTGCGCATATATTCGGCCACTTCCGCTACCTGGTCAAAGGTAACCTCACCGGGGCTGTCAAGTTCGCAGTACACGCCGTTTGAAACCGAATGTTCCACTCTGAGTTTTGTGCCTGGAATTACACTTTCAACGGCATAATATAACAGAAACGACAGACTCCTGATGTACATACGCATACCATCGGGATTGGTGATATCAATAAACTCAACCGTTTTTGGGTGAAATATTTCATAGGGAAGCTGTTCCAGGTTATTGTTGACCAGGGCGCCTATTATTTCACTTCGGAGTTGAATGTTATGGTCTTCGGCTATTTGTTTTAATGTGATACCCCGTTTATAACTTTTGTAGGTGTTGTTGTTTAGGCATTTGATTTCTATTTGTTGACTCATATGGGTGATTTTAAGATTTTATTGTGTTAAAATAGTAAATACTTACAGATGCATCAAACTTTTATACATGTGTGGTCGGAATAAGGGTCGGTCATTAGTTTGAAAGCTTTGATATTGATGTTGGTGGCATCTCATATTTATAGAATAGTCCGTTAATAAAATAACTGATTTCAGCAATTAGCAAGTATAATGTACGAACTGTTTATATTCGATGTCGCTGTCTGTGGGGAAAAGACGGGGAGACGTTTTATATCTTGCTTTTAATTATTTGTATTTAGCAGACCTCTAAACTTTATCCCTGGCTAGTTCAAGCGCCAGATATTTGGCCGTAAAGCTTTCCTGGTTGTTAACGACCTCTTCGGGTGTGCCTTCGCAAAGAATTTCGCCGCCAAAGCGACCACCTTCTTTTCCGATATCGATGATGTAATCAGCTACTTTTATAACATCCAGGTTGTGCTCAATAACGATAACCGTATTCCCTTTATCTACCAGTCTGTTTAGTACGTCTAGCAACACCCTGATATCTTCAAAATGCAATCCTGTAGTTGGCTCATCTAAAATATAGATCGTTTTTCCCGTATCTTTTTTTGCCAGTTCCGAAGCCAGTTTAACGCGTTGCGATTCTCCTCCGGATAAGGTAGTGGAGGGTTGACCTAAGGTAATATATCCCAATCCCACTTCTTTGATTACCCTCAGTTTGTGCGCTATTTGTGGAATGTTTTCGAAAAAGTCTACCGCCTGGTTAATGGTCATGTCCAGCACATCGCTGATGGATTTTCCTTTGTATCTCACTTCCAGGGTTTCGCGGTTGTAGCGTTTGCCGTGGCACTCGGGACATTCCACCATCACATCGGGCAAAAAGTTCATCTCAATCACCTGAACACCTCCTCCTTTGCAGGTTTCGCAACGGCCACCGGTCATGTTAAAGGAAAAGCGCCCCGGTTTGTAGTTCCTTATTTTTGATTCAGGAAGGTTGGTGAACAACTTTCTTATTTCATCGAAAACCTTTGTGTAGGTTGCCGGATTCGATCGTGGTGTTCTTCCTAACGGAGATTGATCCACATCTACCACTTTGTCCACTGACTTTAAGCCAACAATTTTTTCAAAGGGCAACGGGTCCTTTACCGAATTGTACACATGTTGGTTTAAAATCGGATAAAGTGTTTCGTTTATTAACGTGGATTTCCCGCTGCCAGAAACTCCGGTAACACAAATAAACTTACCCAAGGGAAATGTTGCAGTAACATGCTTTAGGTTGTTGCCGCAGGCATTGTGCAGGACCAATTTTTTACCGTTCCCTTTTCTTCTCTTCTCCGGAATTTCTATGGATTTTTTGTTATTCAAATAATCCGCTGTCAACGTGTTTTGTTGAATGACTTGCAATGGCGTACCCTGAGCAACAATTTCACCGCCATGTCTCCCCGCAAATGGTCCCATATCAATCAGGTAGTCGGCTTGCATCATCATATCTTTATCGTGCTCCACCACCAAAACGGAGTTACCCGTATCCCTTAATTGGTGCAGCGACTGAATCAACTTATGATTGTCGCGCTGATGTAACCCGATGCTCGGCTCATCTAAGATATAAAGTACATTGACCAATTGAGAGCCTATTTGCGTTGCCAACCTTATTCGCTGGCTTTCGCCACCAGACAAGGTCATGGCGCTTCTGTCCAGGGCGAGGTAACCTAACCCTACATCTAACAAAAAGCCAAGACGGCTTCGGATTTCTTTCAATATTTCTGCCGCAATTGCGTTTTGTTTTTCACTTAAATGCGTTTCAATACCTTTAAACCATACTGCCAACAGGCTTAAATCCATCTCGGCCAATTCGGCGATGTTCTTATTGTTCATCTTAAAATGCAAGGCTTCTTTGTTTAATCTTTGTCCGTTACATTGGGGACAAATAGAATTGGTAACAAATTGACCGGCCCATTTTTTAGCTTTCTTGCTGGTGTCGTTGGTCTGTTGCTGCAATATGTATTTGATAACCCCGTCAAAGCTTATAAAGTAATTGGAACTGGTTCCGAGGGGTGTGTTTTTTAAGGTGATCGGTTCGCTTGAGCCGTTTAAAATTGTGTCCAATGCCTCTTCGGGAAGATCTTTGATAGGGGTTTTTAACGTAAAGTCATGTTTTTCGGCCAGGGCTTCGATCTGCCAAAAGATAAGTGTGTTTTTATATTTCCCCAAAGGAGCTATTCCTCCGCCATGAATACTAACCTTATCATCGGGAATGACCTTTTCAATATCAACAATGTTAATAGTGCCGAGTCCTTTACATTTGTTACAGGAACCTTGTGGTGAGTTAAACGAGAAGGAGTGGGGTGCAGGCTCGTTGTACGAAATTCCCGTTGTTGGGCACATTAACTTTTGCGAATAAAACTTGGCCTCATTGCTCTTCACGTCAAGCATCATCATTATGCCTTTACCATTTTTCATGGCCAGATCGAGTGAGTCGGAGAGTCTTTTTTCTTCCTTATCAGAAACTTTAATGCGGTCGATGACCATTTCGATGCTGTGGTTTTTGTACCTGTCTAGTTTATAGCCATGCTCCAGCTCTACTATTTCGCCATCCACACGGGCATGCAAAAAACCTTTTTTTCTGATTTGCTCAAATAGTTCTTTGTAATGCCCCTTTCTGTTTTTAACTAGAGGGGCAAGAACCATTACCTTTTTGCCATCAAAGTTATCCTTAATCAAGGAAAGTATTTTTTCCGTCGTGTACTTTACCATCTTCTCACCCGTGTTGTACGAGTAGGCATCTGCAGCACGGGCATATAATAGTCTTAGGAAATCATAAATCTCGGTGATGGTTCCGACGGTGGAACGTGGGTTTTTATTGGTTGTTTTTTGCTCAATGGAAATAACGGGGCTTAATCCGGTAATCTTGTCAACATCGGGCCGCTCCATGTTCCCCAAGAATTGTCGGGCGTAAGCCGAAAAGGTCTCGATATATCTGCGTTGGCCTTCCGCATAAATGGTATCAAAAGCCAGTGAAGATTTTCCGCTTCCGCTTAATCCGGTAATGACTACCAGCTTGTTTCGGGGGAATTCTACATCAATGTCCTGTAAATTGTGCACTCTGGCTCCCATTACGGAAATCGTTCCGTTCTCCACTATATCTGCATCGGAGTGTTCAATTATATCTTTTTTTGTACCCATATCTCGCAAAAAAAATTTTAACAGGCAAATATAAGAACAAATCACTTTTGTTCTTTGATATAGCGTTTTTAATGTGAGGTTTGTTTAAATAAAAAAAGCGCTGACATTAAATGCAACGCTTTTGATTTATCATTGTGATTTTTTTGCTGAAGTTACTTCACCCGCAGTCCTTGTGTTTTTAGTTGAATCTGGTTTCCGTTGATACTATGGGCAGGGATTGATTCAGGTGTAATGGGATTTTCTATTGGCTTTTCTGCTTTTAGTGCATTTACCGGCAATTGAATTTCATAACTTCTCTTTCGACTATTTGTCAGTTCATTATCCCTCAACCAGGGATTTAAATCCTTTAACTGTTTGTAGGAGATGTCAAATTTTTTGGCAAAAGTTGCTATGTTGTGTATCGTGCTGTCCACACTGACCTTTTCTGTTTTTAGGTACGGATACATATCCTCTTTGTCAACATGAAATCCGTATTTGTCGGGATCGGAAAGGATTTCCTTCAGGGCGATGATACGATAAACATATCTGCCTGTTTCCTCGCCTAACAATAAGTTGTAGTAATCGGAAGCTTGCTGGCGGTTTAATTGCTTGCTAATACCGGCTTTGCCTGCATTGTATGATGCGGCAACCAACGTCCAGTTCTGATATTTGGCATAGGACTTTTTAAAATACTTACATGCGGCAACTGTTGCTTTTTCAAGATGATAGCGCTCGTCTACTTCACTGTTCACCTCTAAACCATATTCGCTACCTGTGCTTTTCATGAATTGCCAAATCCCTGCAGCTCCTGCCGGAGAAATAGAACGGGGCATCAATCCACTTTCAATAACCGCCAAATACTTAAAATCATCGGGAACACCGTGTTCTTTCAAGATAGGCTCGATAACCGGGAAATAGCGATTACATCGTTTAATGAATAAAACTGTTTGCGACTGCCAATACGTATTCACCAATAATTCCCGGTCGAGGCTTTCCCGTACCCAATGTTGTTCAATCGGAACTCTTTCGTTCGCAAAATTGATACTGTCGGGAATCTTCAAGCTAAAAATAGAATAATTGTCCTTAAATGTAAGCGCTTTTTCAACCGTGGGCGTGGGCGATGATGAAAAAGTAAATAATTGTGTTACGATATAAAGCGCTATGATGCTTGTAGATATTGATAATATCTTGATGTACCCCGATGTTTTTTTGCGTTTCATGGTTTATCCCCTCCTTGTTCGTTGTTAGCACTAATTTATTGAAAAAATTTAAGATAATCCCAAAATTATCATTTGTAAATACCCATTGAGAAATTCCAATAAGAAAAATCTAATCGTTTCGGAAAACTGATTAGTAAGATTTTCTATCGGGACGGCAAAAGCCTGCTGGCGTTAGAAAATACTGTATTTTCTAACAGCCGATCTCGGATAATAAATAGTTCTTGTTGTATCGGCTTAAAATAATACGTTCAAATGCAAATTTTGTTTTGAAATTATCCAACAAACTACTTTTGGGTTTTTCGCAAGCGGTTTGTAAATAAACTGGCAGTTGTGATGCAGATGGCCAACAGTGGATGACGTACCTTAACGTTGTCCTTCTTCTTCGCTGGGAACCCTGTCATCCAACTTATCGTCCATTTTACTGATGTCGTAGGATCGGAGCGGGTTTTTCGATAATTCTTTATGGGATTTTCTATTCCTGTAAATATCGATAGCCGAATAAACCGCCTGCCTAAACGATTCCTCATCCGCCTTGCCTTGCCCGGCAATTTCAAATGCTGTTCCATGGTCGGGCGAAGTTCTGACAACAGGAAGGCCAGCCGTGAAATTGACTCCAGATGAGAATGAGATAGTTTTAAATGGTATTAATCCTTGGTCGTGGTACATCGCCAATATGGCATCGAACTTTGAAAGGTTATTTGACCCGAACAATCCATCGGCCGGGTAGGGGCCAAGCGCCATGATGCCTTTGTTTTTGGCTTCTTCAATGGCAAGAATAATCACGTCTTGTTCCTCCTTACCGATTAATCCTTCGTCTCCCGCATGCGGGTTAAGACCCAAAACTGCGATCCTGGGTTTTCTGATGGTAAAATCTTCCCTTAACGATTTATTTAGGATTTTTAGCTTGCTGACAATTTTTTCCTTTGTGATGTTTTTTGATACATCGTTTAAGGGGATGTGACCTGTAACCACGCCTACTTTTAATACATCGCTGATTAACAACATCAAAGAACCACTGGTACCAAATTCAGCTTCCAGGTATTCCGTATGTCCCGGAAACTTAAAGTCATCCGACTGAATATTTTTTTTGTGAATGGGCGCTGTAACCAGCACGTCAATTTTCTTTTCTTTAAGGTCGGAAACAGCTTTACTTAGTGCGGCGTATGCCGCTTCACCACCCATTTTAGTTGCTTTGCCCAGTTCAACCCTTACACTGTCGTCTACGCAGTTGATGATGTTGGCACGTTTGGGATGTGCCTCATCCGCTGTTTTTATGTTGTTAAGGCTAAAGTTTGAAATGTTTAAAGTTTTGCGGTGATAAGCAGCTACCTTCGACGAACCGTAAACAATTGGTGTGCACATATCAAACATTCTGATATCGCTCAACGCCTTGAATATAATCTCGTAACCAATTCCGTTTATATCGCCGTGGGTTATTCCCAATCTTATTTTATCTGTCCTCATGAATTCTTTTTTTACAGCCAGTAATTAATCCTTTTCACGTATTGTCTTCCTCCATAAATATCTGGTGGGGCTTAAATATCGCCATTTTTGCGGAACTATCCGGTTAAAAGGCTATTTTTTTGTTTTTGCTTTGAAAAACTGATATAACAAACGAACACCAACTCCGGAAGCTCCTTTTCCGCGATAGCTGCTCTCTGATAAATGAAATGCCGGACCTGCAATATCTAAATGTACCCAAGGATAATCCACAAATTTCGACAGGAATTTACCCGCCGTGATGGAGCCAGCTTCTCTTCCCCCAAGGTTTTTAATGTCTGCAATATCCGATTTTATTAACTCATCATAATCGCTCCAGAACGGAAATTTAACGATTCTCTCGTGCGTTTCAAATCCAGTTTTTTCCAATTCGTTAAATGTCTTCTCATCCGCAGTTCCCATAGCAACGGTACCATACTCACCAATAGCCATTACCGCAGAGCCTGTCAAGGTGGCCAGGTCAATTACCAGTTCCGGTTCGTATTTGTTGGCATAGCTCAGGGCATCGGCCAAAATCAGCCTTCCTTCAGCATCAGTATTTAATACTTCAACCGTTAATCCGTTGTGCATGGTTAGGATGTCACCGGGAACGTAGGCATTTTTGCCGGGCCGATTATCGGTGGCAGGAACCAATCCAATCACATGAACCGGAAGCTTGTTTTTGGAAATGGCCATCATCGTTCCTATTACAGAGGCTGCCCCGCCCATATCGCATTTCATCGTATCTAAACTTCCAGGTGGGGTTTTTAGGTTAATGCCGCCAGTATCAAAAACAACTCCCTTACCCACCAGTACATATGGTTTCTCATTGACTGCATCCTCCGGTTTCCACTCCATTACTGAAAAAGTAGGAGGGTCAATGCTTCCTTTGTTAACCGCCAATAGCCCACCAAATTTAAGCGCTTCTATCTTGGCTATGTTGAAAACTTCAGCGTTAAAACCATCTTTCCCCGACTGATTGAGGATAAAATCGGCTAATTGTGTAGCATTGAGTTTGTCGACCGGTTGGTTTACCAAATCGCGCGTTAGAAATACGGATTCAATGATATTGTTTAATTCGTTGATTTCGCATCCGGTAACTGCAGTACTCGCAATGTTAATTTCTTTCAGTTCAAATTCCTCGTCTTTCTTTTCCGTTTTGTACCTCACAAAACTATAGGCGCTCAAGGCAATTCCTTCCGCCAATGCCAGGGCTTGGTTTTTGTTGCCGATAAGGTCTATCAATGAAAATTCCGAAACTTCTTCAGCTTTGAGTTTCTTGAAGATAGCGTTACCGTCCTTTCGTATTTTCTCGTTTTCTTCGTTTCCTTGTTGGTTGGTGAAACGGATAAAAACCTGTTGCGACAGTCGGTTTATATGAACCAGGGTTTTTTCCTTAGCGGTTTTGCTCTGGATATATTCAATCTCTTCTTCGGAGAATTTAAAATCGCTTAATGTGGATAAATCATTCACCAAAAAAACTAAGTGTTTTTCGTGGTTGATGTCAATAGCGTTTTTTATTATAGGATGCATATGCTTTGTTTAATGTAGTTCAGTATTCAGTATGGAAGAACGTATTTATAACTGGATTGTTCTCCTAATCTAATTCCAACCGGTCGCGGTTACTGTTTTGTTGCCTGAAATAATCGCGGGTTATCACTTTTTTTAGTTCGCGGTGAATGATTAACTCGGTTAAAACCTCGCTATAATCACTGTCCTGCATTTCTTGTTCGTACAGCATTATTTGTTTTTCGCTAATATCGATACGATACAGGAAATGCATGAAGCGATCCTGACTGTCCGAAATTAATGATGCCACATGAACTTTCATCTGTTCGAACAATTCTTCATAAAAAATTTCTGCTTTTCCCGAGAAATGTATTTCCAGTCCGAACTCGCCAAAATCTTTTTGAATCTGCCTTCCGGTTTCAACAATAAGCTCATTTTTACGGGAAGCCTGTTGTAAATCGGCTCGCGATGTTGCAGGGAAGTTCATGGTTGTTCCTTTTTAACTGGTGCATACGAGTATAAAATGGCTTCTAACTGACGAACCATATTTCTTTTTTTGGGTTTTTGAGGATTGTAAGAATAACCTTCCGTAATGATCAGCTTATTGCGTTTGGTGTTGTGATGCACCATGGTAATGAATGGGCCACCCATCATATCGCCTTGTACTTTCCATAAACCGCGAAGCACTACGGTGTTTGAGTCGGCAGGTGTTTTAATTACTTGATAGTTAATAGGGAATTGATGTTCCGTTGTCATGTAGGAACCCGCCGACGGGCCGGGAACATTTTTCATCATTGTTTCGTCCCGCTTGTTTAACAGATACTCTTTTGAGAAGCTTCCTTCGCCAACGTAATCAATTTCATATATCAACAATCCTAAACTAGAAATGCTGGTTTCTTGCGACATCCATAAAAAACCGTCCACTTCTTTTCTTAGGCTAAAGTCGAGAGGGACTTCAATGGATATCCCAAATTTTTCCTTTACTTTATTTTTCAGCTCTTTGTTAAAAGTAGTTTTGAAATATTTAGTTAAGCGCTCCCGTTCGGCTTTAGCGAAAAAACCTACCAGCTTTAATTCGTTTTCCTCCACTAATTTTTGCATGGAGGCATCGTCCTTGGCATAAATACGTACCAGGGCCTGTTGTTTGGCCCAAGTGCCCGTATGGAAATAAATACCTTCTTTTTTAACATTTTCACCCACTTCCACTACTACAATATTCCGGTAGGTTTTCATAAAGTCGGATAACGACCTGTGCGGGATAACCGAAACATCAAACATGGGTTCCTCTTGCGGCAAACCAATCATAGGCTGCACCATCATGTCCCATAATTTTTTCCCGGCTTCGGTCTTCTTTACCACATCGTTCATGACTATAATCATGACACCTGCGTTGCCCGAAGGGTTTGGTTTATGCGAATTGGGTTTTGTTTTGCAACTGGTGGTTATTATGGATAAAATAAATAACAAATAAACTAATTGTTTCATATTTTTAAATTTAATATCTGTTTTTTACTATAAACTTCTTGTAACACTAATTTACTTCTGTCAAATGATCAAGTTCGTCCTTTATAAAAAAGAAATTTTGAGCCTCTTTTTTTTTCCATACGGTTAGTTTTTGCCCCGGGTGCAGATCTTTGTCTTTTATGTTGTTCCATCTCATGATATCCTCAATGGTGCATTCATGCTGAATGGCTATTTTATGGAAATATTCACCTTTACTAACCGTATGAATGGTTTTAAAGTTTGACGGTTTGTTACTGTTTATTTGCACTCGCTCTTCACCTTGGTAAAGCAAGGGCTCCTTTTTAACAAAGATATTTACGTATTCCCTCGGAAGGAATAAGCATACCGGTTTTTTGTTAACAGGTATGGTCTGTTTCGTAAAAGCCGGATTTAAAAAGGTAAGGTCATCCATGCTTATTCCTATCACTTCCGATATTTTGTTGAGCGTAATGGTTTGTTGTACGAGGACGGTATCCAGTTGATTGAAGTTAAATTTGACAGGTGCTACCTCAATATCATAATTAGAATGGTATTCAATGGCATAATTTGCTGCAATAAAAGCAGGTACATATCCTTTTACCTGGGAGGGGAGATAAGGGCGTAGCTCCCAATAGTTGGTCTTGCCGCCCGATCGTTCAATGGCCTTTTTCACTACGCCGGCACCTCCGTTATAGGCAGCCAACGCCAACTGCCAATCGTCAAAAATCCGGTACAGGTATTCTAAATATTGGCAAGCTGCTTCCGTTGCCAAAACGGGATCACTGCGTTCGTCAATATAGGTGGTCACCTTCAGTCCAAACATATTACCGGAATGATAAAGAAACTGCCAAAGGCCTTTAGCGCCTGATTTTGATTTGGCCCTTGGGTCGAGGGCGGATTCTATGACTGCCAGATATTTAAGTTCGAGTGGTAGGTTATATTTGTCGAGATATTCTTCAAACAGGGGAAAGTATAGTTTGGAGCGGCTGATGATGTTGGCCAGGTGTTCCCTTCGTTTTACGGTATACACGTCAATATAAGCCTGAATGTGCTCGTTGTAATCCAGTTGGATAGGGGTTTGATAGTTAAGAACCTCCATTCTTTTTTCTACCATCCATGTGGGAAATTGGGGCAAGTTTTTTTCTTGTCCAGTTACTATTAACCCATAGGACATTAATAAAATCCCTACTAAGAGTACACGAAAATGTATTCGACAGTAAAAATCCTTCATTCTACCTTAAATTAAACGTCATGGTTCCAATGTTATGGCCATCTGCGAAAATATCGGCAATATATTCACCTTTCGTAAGCTCTCCGGCATCCACTTGATAGTACAGGCAAACATCCACATCTTCGCCTCCGTACTCAATGGTGCGCATCGATGAGTAATTGATTTCTTTGTTTTGGTGTTGGAACAAATCATCTTTGCTATGATATAACAGCGCGCCATCGGGTCTTAACACTCTCAAATAAATGGTTTTCTCACCCACCTCAGCCGTAATATTTTTTTGAATAGAAAAACAGATCCTTATTTTGGAAACCCTGGATGACCTGGTGGTCGTCCGGTCTTTGGAATTGAGCCCGTCCGCCTCCATATTAAAGGTTTCCAGTTTGGATGCTACTTCTACTTTCTTTTCCAAAGTTTCTTTTACCTCCTCCAATTTGCTGTAGGTGGTCTGCATGTTGGATACTTTTTTCCGGTATTCCAGATTCTCTTCCTGTAAGGCCTTGTTACTCTGGTTGAGCGAATCTATCTGAACCACATAATTTTTAAGTACTTTTCGCAGTGAGGTGAGTTCTTTTTTGTATTCCCGTATTTTAGACGAGTTGGTAGCTTTTATGGTCTGGATCTCTTCGATTAACTGCGAAATCTTTTCACGTTCCTTTTCCAGCATGATATTTAGCGTGTCGCTGTTGGTTTGTAAGGAGTCGTAATCTAGCGCCAGGTTCTCAAACTCATAGGTTAACATTTCCTTTTCCTCTATCATCTCGTCCACCAAAACCTTCATTTCGCTTCGGTTTTTAAAATAAAGAAATCCTAATATGATAATCAGAACCAGGGATATGACCCCCACAATTATGGTAGTTTGGTGCGATTTATGTGGTGTATTGTTTTCTGTATTGTCCATTGTTATGTGTGTACTATTATTTTAATAACGGCAAATTTAAAATTTTTACTGCATTACTTATAACCGGGGGGCAATTATATCATCCCAAATTTGTTGTCATAGAATGACAAATTTGCCCATAGCGTGACAAAGCTTTGAGCAACAAAGCTTTGTCGGGATTGATCCGGACATTTAAAATGAAAGAAATTTTTATTTATTTTATCAACGTATCTGTTTCATTTTCAATCGTCAGCTGATTATGCTTCGGTCACTGTCTGATATCAATTAAGGTCGGACAAAAAGTGCAAAAGTGTTGTTAGACATTTTCAGGATCATATTATTTTCATCATTTTAGAGGATGAATGTATAATTGAATTAAATTTGCCACTTATATTGAACTAAGATATTTTAAATAATGCGAAATTATATTTTTGGGTTGATTGCGGTAATAATACTGTTTTACTCCTGTGCTAACCCTGGTTATCCTACAGGTGGCCCAAAGGACGAAACTCCTCCAAAGATCAAAAAATCCACGCCGAAACCCAATGCTTTAAACTACAAAAAAGACCAGGTAACCATTGAATTCGATGAGATTATTAAGCTAGACGATGTTTATCAGAAATTTGTGGTGTCACCTCCCTTGAAAAAGAGACCGAAGATTGATGCTCGTGCCCAAAGGCTAAACATAAAATTTGACGAGGAGGAGGTACTTCAGGACAATACCACGTATACGCTGGATTTTGCCGATGCTGTTCAGGATAATAACGAAGGAAATCCTATAGAGTCGTTTGTGTTTTCTTTTTCTACCGGCGAAGTGGTGGATTCGTTCGCTATTATGGGTAACTTATGGGAAGCGAACGATCTGTCTCCCGTGGAAGGTGCTTTGGTGATGGCTCATAAAAATCTGAACGACACGGCCTTTACACATGATGTACCGGTACGTCTGGGGAAAACAGATGATGAAGGGCATTTTGCCATTCGTAACCTAAGCCCCGGAAAATATAGGATTTATGCCATTGAAGACGGCAATAGTAACTACATGTTCGATCAACCGGGAGAATACATTGCCTGGTACGATACCATTATCTCGCCATCCATGGCGTACGTGCAAATGCCCGATACTATAGCTCCGGATTCAGTCGTGTTTAAAGAAGAATTAGTGTATACTCCCAACGATTTGAAGCTTTTCTTGTTTAAAGAAGAAAGTACCGAGCAGTACTCATTGGGTGAAGAACGAAAAGATTCCAATACCCTGGCTTTCTTTTTCAATCTTCCGTTGGAGGATTTTAAATTGCAACCGGTATTAGATGAATCGGTGAAAAAGGACTGGGCAGTGTTTGAACCGTCCATGAAGAAAGATAGCATGTTTGTTTGGATAGCGGATAGTACGGTTTATAAAAAAGATACGCTTACGATGGCTTATTCTTATTTGGGGCTGGATAGTTTAAACAAACCGACACTTGTGAATGATACGGTTAAAATGTATTATTTTACCATGCCTAAAAAGAGGGAAGCCAGAAGACGGAACAAGAAAACAGAAGAGGTTGTGAATACCTTAAAGATAGGTAAATCATCATCGTCGGTTGATGTTTACAATAGCTTTAATTTTATAATGCCAACACCCGTTAAGCAATTTAATGTAAACGCTATTCATCTCATGGAAAAAGTGGATACCCTCTGGGAAAAAAGAGAATTTGAGGTTATGCAGGATTCTTTGTTTAAACGACGGTATTCGGTTAGAACCATTACCAAATGGACGCCGGGAGCTCAATATTTGCTAACGATTGATTCTGCTGCCATTGAAGATATATATGGGCTGAAATGTGATTCAATAGGTAAAATGTTTTCCGTAAAAGAGCTGGACTCTTATGGTACCTTGCTGATTAAGATGCAGCAAACAGGCGATAATTGGTTGGTTCAGTTACAGGATAATTCCGAAAACGTGATACAACAGAAGTATGTTCCTAAATCGGGAAAGTTAGGGTTTCAATATCTTAATCCAGGTACTTACACGTTGAAATTAGTGTTGGATAAAAACAGAAATGGAGTATGGGATACCGGTAAATATTCCGAAAAATTGCAACCCGAGCAGGTATATTATTATCCCGATAAAATTA
Source organism: Saccharicrinis sp. 156 (assembly GCF_050589685.1). NCBI lineage: Bacteria > Pseudomonadati > Bacteroidota > Bacteroidia > Marinilabiliales > Marinilabiliaceae > Saccharicrinis > Saccharicrinis sp. 156. The sequence goes on along the minus strand of NZ_JBNGOS010000003.1, from coordinate 114,659 downwards.
CTTTAAGAGCTACCTGGGAACATGCAGTTGAATGGAATGTGAAGGATTTTGATATTTACGATTTTGTGGAGAAAAACAGGAAACCCAAGACGAGGGATGAATAGTCTTCCATCAACAGTTGGAACAACGCGATGTGCCGCCACAAATAAACAATTTAATTAGAGGCGGGACTGCCGTTATTAAGTCGATAGTCATGGATTTTTTCCTGAATAATGACGTGCTAATGACCAATGACTGAAAAACCATTAAACCAATATTATTATGTCAGTACTTGTAAATTTTGCCATGTTCCCCACTGATGCAGGTATCAGTATAAGCAAACCAGTAAGTGGGATTATTGAATTAATAAAAAATAGTGGCGTTCCTTATGTGCTTGGCCCTATGGGAACCTCTATTGAAACCGAAACCATGCCGGAGGCGTTGGAGATTATCAACAAAGCATATGCGCTTTTGGAAAAAGACCACGATCGCGTTTACGCTAACATTACTATGGATGTCCGTAGGGGAGATGTGGGGAGAATGAAATCCAAGATTCAATCCATAGAGAATAAAATAGGCAAGGTAAATACATAGTTTATGATTGTAACATGTGGGTTAAAATGTATGCGGCAGAGGGTTACCATTGCTGCACTGGTGATGTTTTGTGTTTTTTCGATTCGGATCCATGCCCAATGCAATGTTGAAAATTATACTTTCAAGAGTGGAGAGGTGGTTACCTATCACGCTTATTACAACTGGCATTTTATTTGGCTGAATGCCGGAATTGTGCATTTTTCTGTTGAAGACAAAGCGTTTGGTGGTGAGGATACCTGGTTTTTGTCGGCATACGGGAGGACGTACAGTGGTTACGACAAGTTTATGAAGGTTCGAGATACTTTTGAGGTATATGTTGACAAAGAGCGTTTTGACCCAATTTATTTTAATCGCGTAACAAAAGAGGGGAGCACCGTAGGTCACCACCAATATTGGTTCGATTACGATAACCGGGTTATTAAAACCAAAGTCAAAAAAAACAAGGAAACGGTATTCAGGGATAGTGTAGTGGTATTAGAAGATTGTACCGCCGATTTGCTGTCGATGGTATACAAAGCCCGAAACCTTGATTACGCCAAATATCAGGTGGACGAAAAAATTCCTATCCGGATGATTGTGGATAATAAAATTTTCGATTTGTTCATTCGTTATCAAGGCAAGGAGATTATCACGAACAGGGATGGCAGAAAATTTAAGTGTTTGAAATTCTCCCCAATGTTAGTTCCGGGAACAATTTTTAAATCGGGCGAAGCTATGACGGTTTGGGTAACCGACGATGCTGCAAGGATACCAATTGTAGTGGAGGCCAAAGTGTTGGTAGGTTCGGTTAAGGCGGTATTTGTTGATGCCATTGGTTTACGGAACCCCATTACCGCCGAGCTGTTTTATTGATCCTTTTCCACAAAAAAAAGCTGCCCGAAGAATCGAACAGCTTTCGCATATTTAATATTTTATACTAAGTTACTGAATCAATCTTTTCCCAACAGAAATAACGGTTTTGCCAGCTAAGTCGTTTATAATAATAGCGGCCATCATATACCATGCTCCGCCGGCACATATTATCAAATCCCAGGCAGCAAATTTGGTTAACTGAGGGAATCCAAAATGTGCAAGATCCAACAATACAAAGCCAATAAGTAAGGTAGCAAAAGTAAACGTCATGGCAGTGTTCACCCGTAACGAGGCCACAAACAATATGGCGGTATACAAAGTCCACGCAACCAAAAAGAACCCTACATCGGTATGCGATGCTTTATAAACGCTAAAGTGGTTCAAAAACCAGATAATACCTAGTCCGATCCAGAAAGAACCATAACCAACAAAAGCGCTATATCCAAAGTTGTTGCCCATTTTTTGTTCCTGAAAACCGGCAATCATCTGCGCCAATCCTCCAAAAATTATTCCCATGGACAACACTGGGCCTAGCCCCATCCAACCAAGATTATGAAATTGCAATAACAAGGTAGTTAAGCCAAATCCGGCCAAGCCTACTACCGCGGGGTTTCCGATTTTCATTTTAAGTAGATTTAAATTTTAGCCCGCAAAAATAAGCTAAGAGATTGGGACACACAAATGTATAATTGTTAAAAAATGTTTGAATAACCCAATTGGATATTTCATCGTTGATACAATTTGCAATTACTCCTAAAATGACTGTTTCTGTTAGTCATTTTTAAAGATCAATTATTGCAGTGTTGGAAATTTTCCACTTATTGGCAGCGTTCTTTTCCATTTTGTAAAAATCATTAAAACGAACACACTTTATATGCCTGTAAAAGGAATGGCAAAATAAAAGGTTGAACCTTCACCCACTTCCGATTCTGCCCAAATGGTTCCATTCATCAGATGAACCAATTTTTTACAAATAGAAAGGCCAAGTCCGGTACCTTTCTGCTTGTTGATTCCATCGTGTTGTGCCTGCGTAAACCTATCAAATATCGTGTTCATATATTGTTTCGGTATTCCTATCCCCGTATCTTTAACGTAAAAAATAATTTCTGCGGAATCGGTTATAATACCCACCTCTACATTTCCCGACTCGGTAAACTTAAGGCTGTTGTTGATCAGGTTGGTGAGTATTTGTTGTATTTTAGAAGGGTCACCACTCAATATAGCCATATTACATTTGGTAGTGTTTAACGTCAAGGTGTTATTACGCCTTTCGGCTACCGGCTTAAAGAACGAAATAATTTCTTTGAGCATGGAACTAATGTCGAACACAACAGACTCCACCACTATCTGTCCTGTTTCTATTTTGGAGAATTCAAGGACATCGTTAATGATATTCAACAATTGTTGTCCACTCGAGAGAATTACATTGAGATAATCCTCTCTTTGTTCCGAGGTTAATTCCAACATTTTCAGCAATTCGGCAAAGCCTATTATTCCGTTCATTGGCGTGCGTATCTCATGGCTCATATTGGCCAGGAAGGAGGATTTTAACATGTCACTCTCCTCTGCTTTATTTTTCGCAATCCTTAACTCCTCATTTTTTCTTTCAAGATCTTCCCGTGCTTTTTTTCGCTCCCTTAAATCTCTGATGATAGCCAGGTAATTTTTCCCCGAAGGTTTTTTTGAGTTCATTTCGATGGGAATCCGCTCGCCGTTCTTACCCAGAATGTTTCTTTCAAAAATTATGGATTGGCCCACATCCAACAAATCGAACCGCAGTGGTTTCTCTTCAAGGGATTCCGGGGCGAAAATACTTGATATGTGTTTGTTCAACAGCTCGTTCTTTGAAAAACCGGTTATCGCTTCAAAGCCGCTATTTATTTCAAGCATGTTTCCATCCGCATCTCCTATAATTATGCCGTCTCCGGCATTCTCCACAACAGCGCAATACTTGTTTTCGCTTTCTACCAGCTCCTTTACAGATTTTTTGTAGTCCGATATATCCCAGACTACAACAATTCTTGCATCCCTTCCTTCAAAAGTATGTTTTTTTGATTGAATCTGGGCATGAAACAGGGTGTTGTCCTTTCTCACGACATCTATCTCAAAAGGTGTATCCAGTGGGTTTGCGATCCTCTCCAGCGCCAACTCGCGATGTTCCGGCACTGCTAGGTCCGCTGCAAACATACCCAACACCTCCTCTTGAGAATACCCTATCATGTCGCACCCAACTTGATTGGCTTCAATGCAATACCCTTTTTCTGTAATAAACACGCCCTCGAACACTGTTTCGGAAAGCACCTTGTACTTTTCTTCAATATCACTGAGTGCTTCCTTTAAATTGGATATTTCTGATTGTGTATGATTGTTGCTTTCTTCCATGAATATAATTAGTTAGCTGTGTTAAAGATTTGCAAACGTATAGTTCTTGCACGTAATGTTTACGCTTTCCAACCTTAATAAATTATGATAATTTCATCTTACTCGCATATATAACTAAACTGTGCGTATGGGCGACAATATAATTAATAAACATTTCTTTTTCCAGTTTTTAACGTTTGTTGCCAGGTTAAGTTTAAGCTAAGTATAAGAGTGTAAACTTTGTTTTTAGTTATTAATTAGATAATTTTGCGCACTAATTTAGATTTTTTCAAAATAGCTAATAACAAATACAAAATATATAAACCATGGATAAGAAAACAATTCTTGTTATTCTGGATGGATGGGGATTTGGAGACAAATCAAAGTCCGATGTAATTTCAACTGTTGAAACTCCGTACTGGGACAGTTTGATTGAAAAATACCCAAATTCGAAGCTAAACGCTTCCGGGGAATTTGTTGGTTTGCCAGACGGACAAATGGGTAACTCGGAAGTAGGTCACCTAAACATTGGTGCCGGAAGGGTAGTTTATCAGGATTTGGTAAAAATTAACCGCGCTTGTGCCGATGGTTCTATTGCCAAGAACCCGGAGCTGGAGAAAGCATACAACTATGCCAGGGAGAATGGTAAAAAAGTACATTTGCTTGGTCTGATGTCTCAAGGAGGTGTTCATAGTAGCCAGGCACATATCCATAAATTAATAAGTGTTGCCCAGGAGTATGGTTTAAGCGATGTGTTTGTTCATGCCTTTATGGACGGTCGGGATACAGACCCTAAGAGTGGAAAGGGATTTATGGGTAATTTGTTGGCGCACATGGATCAAACGGTTGGTCAGGTGGCAACAGTTACAGGCCGTTATTATGCGATGGACCGCGATAAGCGATGGGAGCGTATTAAAGTGGCATACGATGCCATGGTTGCCGGTGTTGGAGAAACAACGGCCACTGATGTGCTGGAAGCTATCCAGGCCTCGTACGATGCCAATGTTACCGATGAGTTTATCAAGCCAATTGTAAAGGTTGATGCCGATGGAAACCCGGTTGGCAAAATTGAGGAAGGTGATGTAATAGTATTCTTTAACTTCCGAAACGACCGTGCAAAAGAGCTAACTATGGTTTTAACGCAACAAGATATGCCGGAACTAGGAATGAAAACGATTCCGCTTCATTATTGCACCATGACTCCTTATGATGCTACTTTTAAAGGAATGCATATTCTTTTTGACAAAGCAAATGTGGAAAATACCATTGGCGAGGTTGTTGCAAAAGCAGGACTTAAGCAGTTAAGAATTGCCGAAACTGAAAAATATGCCCACGTAACCTTCTTTTTCTCGGGAGGACGCGAAGAAGTATTCGAAGGCGAAGACCGCATTTTGGTGAACTCACCCAAAGTGGCCACCTACGACCTGCAACCGGAAATGAGTGCCTATGAAGTAAAAGATAAAGTCGTTGCCGAGTTGAACGCAAACAAATACGACTTTATAACTCTAAATTTTGCCAACGGAGATATGGTAGGTCATACGGGAGTTTACGAAGCCATTGAAAAAGCGATTAAGGCTGTTGACGAATGTGTGGAAGGTGTAATTGAAGCCGCTAAAGCTAACGGTTACGAAGCCATCATAATTGCCGACCATGGTAACGCCGACAATGCCGTAAATGCCGACGGCTCACCAAATACCGCTCACTCGTTAAATCCAGTGCCATTTGTTTGGGTATCAGACAGAGAAGGAACTGTTAAAGATGGTGTATTGGCCGATGTAGCTCCATCGTTGCTTAAACTGATGGGTGTTGAGCAGCCCGCCGATATGACCGGTGAATGCTTAATTCACCTGAAGTAGGATTTCTCGATATAATTATAAAGCAGTAATTCTTTGGGTTACTGCTTTTTTCTATTTTCAACTATTTTAATTGTGAGATGATTCAAATTGATGATAAAATAATTAGCCTGGAACTGTTCACCAACAAATTTATTTGTAACATTGCCAAGTGCCATGGTATTTGTTGTGTGGAAGGTGATTCCGGTGCGCCGTTGGAGGAGGATGAAGCGAAAATCATCGACAATATTTATCCCAAAATTAAACACCTGTTATCACCTGAAGCTATAAAAACTATAGAAGAAGAAGGTGCTTCGGTTATAGATTTTGAGGATGAGTTGGTTACGCCTATTATTCATGGCAAAGAATGCGTTTATACCTACTTCGATAACAAAGGGGGTGTTCATTGTGCCATCGAAATGGCCTGGAAACAAGGTTTGGTAGACTTCCGAAAACCTGTTTCCTGTCACCTGTATCCCATTCGAACTAGGAAATTAAGCCAGGGCGAGGCCATGAATTACGATGTTTGGCCAATTTGTGATGATGCCCGTGCACTTGGAGAAAAAGAGGGGGTTCCTGTGTACAGATTCTTGAAAGAACCAATCATCAGAAAATATGGCGAAGCCTTTTATGATGAAATGGAAGAATCGGAAAAGATATTGAAGGAGAAAGGATTGCTTAACGGTTAGTGGTTACAATCGGATATCAGTTAGCAAAGGATCTCATTCATAGCGTAAACGTAATTAGTAGATCCAACTTTATATCGTACTGAAATATGACTAAAAAGGAACGATTTGAAAAAATAATTGAATGGTTTCAGGCCAATATGCCTGTTGCGGAAACCGAGTTGGATTATTCAAATCCTTACGAACTTTTGGTAGCAGTTATCCTTTCGGCCCAATGCACCGACAAAAGGGTAAACTTAATTACGCCCGACCTGTTCCAACGTTATCCTTCGGCCAAAGAATTGGCAGAGGCCGAGCCGGCTGAGGTATTCGACTATATTCGTTCATGTACTTATCCTAACAACAAAAGCAAACACCTGGTAGGCATGGCCAAAATGCTGACGGCCGATTTCAATAACGAAGTACCTGACGACATCATACAATTGCAAAAACTGCCCGGTGTCGGAAGAAAGACGGCTAACGTAATTGCCAGTGTGGTGTATGAAAAACCTGCCATGGCTGTAGATACGCATGTATTCCGGGTTTCGGAACGCATAGGGCTTACTACCAACTCAAAAACCCCGCTTGAAACCGAGAAGCAGTTGGTAAAACATTTTCCCGAAGATTTACTCCCTATTGCCCATCACTGGTTAATACTACATGGTCGTTATGTTTGCATCGCAAGGTCTCCCAAGTGTGCCAAATGCGGGTTGCAAGATTACTGCAAGTATTATCAGAAAAACGGGAAGTAAAACATCAAATACGCCTTTCCTTATAAGTATCATTCCGTTAGAAAAATCAAACCATCATTATTAGATATAACAAACGAAACTGCTACAGACGCAAATGAATTTACATTAACCAGCATAACTGCTTATCCAAACCCTGTTAATCAGGATTTCTTCAAAATCAAAGGATTACCAGCTGATGCTAGTATTGAGATTTATTCAACAGATGGGATTAAGTTATTTCAAGGCGAAGCGCTGCAAAGCGAAATCATTGTTAATTGTAGCACTTTTCCTAAAGGCGTGATTTTGGTAAATGTTCAATTTGAACATTTCAAGCAAACATTAAAAGTAATAATAAACTAATTCAACCCCAAGATTTTCACTATGGACTAGTATGACATTACTATTCCATGGTGATCGTTTATGTTTTTGAAACCCTACTTTTGTATAAAAGTAAAATTGGCAGCCTACCTAATCAATACCCCCAATCTTTGGCAAATTCATTCACTCTTCTTTTTAGTTCCTCGGTTTTATTTTCGCCTATTGTAGCAGTCATCACCTTAAGTTTGGCTTTAGCCTCTATACCTACGGCATTTTCAACTTTTTCGAACATATCGTCCTCTTGGCCTTTGGACTCCAGTTTAGCACGACAAGTTTGGTAAGTAATTTCCTTGTTGATCATGTATATGTCCCAATCCACCTTTTCAATTTCGTCGCAATCAACATCCATAGGAGATGAGGCATGCTTTAGTTCCTCGGGTTTTGGAAGTTCGCATTTAAGCAAAGCAAGCACATCTAAAATACCTGCCCCATAAATTTCTGTATTCCAACCATCGGGTTTACGCGCACTTCTCTTCAGGCAAGTCCTAAAGGCTTCAACCCGTTGCCAGGGTTCTCTATAAATACCATTCAGTTTCTCGTCGCTATGATGCGCTATCCAAATAATTGCCGCTGCCGCTGTGATTGGCGTTGAAAATGATGTTCCTTCACTCCACCTGTAACCGTATTTTCTGCCTTTTCGTGCAAAAGGAACGTACATATCGAAACCCGGTGCCGCAATATCCACCTCTGCCCCCCCAAAAGTTTTCTCCCAGGCTTCATCGTCCTTGGTAGATACGGTGGTTGTTATCGTTTCCGGAAACTTAGAGGGATAGGTCCATATTCTTTTTACCCCTTTCACATGACTTCCCGGAGCGGACACCCAAATTACGCCATTATCATATGCCTCCTTTACGGCTTCCTTCCAGCTTCTCAGACGCAACAATCCGGCATGGCTCGTCGTAATCACTTTACAACCGTCCGCCATGGCTTGCCTGGCAGCATGGGCCATTTTATTGTTAAAGGAAATAACGGTTTCCGAAATTCTGTAAGGTATTAGGTTTAAGTAAGGAAAAATTCCATCGGTATTATCTTTGTTTTCTCCCACAATACCGGCATTTTTGGTATTTACCCCAATCACAACGCCGGCCGTGGAGGTTCCATGCGATGCCCACTTGAACGGTTTGGCATTCCTCAATCGGTCCTTGGCATTGCGTTTTGACGGGCGACCTATAAAAATGGATAAGATCCGGTCCAGAAAGGTATTGACATAATTATATCCAAGTTCCTTTTTTACTTTTGATAATTCGGGATGATCACTGTAACCGGTATCAAGCTGAGCCAATATCAGATTTGTTTCGCCTCCATCATATTTGCCTATGCCCAGGTTAAATTGTTCCTCGGCATATTTAAGGGCATCGGGAAATCTGGAATTGGCATGAAACCAATTGGGATCAGGACGATTTTCAGGTATCACATTTACCACTTGACTGAGCGGGACATCATAATCTTCAAGTTCAAATTTATATTTCGTGTTTATAACAGGATCTACATCTAAAACACCATGTATGCGAGCTATCTCTCTTGCCTTATCCCATACCAAGGATGATGACATGAACTGCCTGATCGTATAAATATTTTTCAGATAATCATTTCTCTTCTTGTTAAGGCCTTCCTTAAATACAGGAACAGGTCTAACACCAAACTTTTTTTTAATCTGGATAAAGACTTGTTGTTTCACTTTTTCATCTTCACTCAGATACAATTCAAAACCTTGCCACCAATACATCGCATCTCATTTTAAGTTTCCTGTTCCAGAATTTACCTTTTTTATCATCTAATGTCAAGAATCGTTGCCATTTCATTAAGCCAACCTGGGCAAGCCACAATGATTCAAGGCAATAAATTATTATGAACACATCGAATTTTCGTTACTAATTTGGTGTCTGCAAGAAAAAGTAGTTTTCTTGCAAAGACCATTCATTCAGCTTAGGCTAAATAATATATTAGTTACCCACTCCCGGCTGAATGGGAACCAATGGAAGTTCGTAGACAATAGTCATGGGGCCATATCCCAAATCAATCTTAGTTTCTCCTTCCATTTTATAACTGGTTGGGTTTCCTGTGATAAAATCGAGGATACCCTCGTTTGATTTACTCCAATCCAATTGCATGGTAAGGCTCATCTCTTTGTCACTGCGTGCTTTAATAGTAGTGTTACCGTCCTTAGGAACAGCCTGGAACAATAAGGGCTGCCAGTTGCCCGATTTAAAATGATTGAAAAATGACGGAGCCTCAACCGGAAAATAATTGGGGTTATAAATCTTAAATGGAATCTCTACTTTAATACCATAAATGTTCTTGCCCGGATAACTCACCAGCAAATCTTCATCTACAAAATTGCCCCAGTGCTGTTTAAAAGTATTCCAATTGGCTACGACCTGGTTCCCAACCACAGGTTTAGCATAGGTTTTTACAAAATGATCCATGATATTCTTACCGCTCGGATCCATATCCTTGACTTTACTCACAAAATTCTCCCATTGTTCTCTTCTGCTATCAGGCGTACCCGGCAGCAAAACCAAGCCTGAAATAAAAAAGCCTATATCATCCATTAGGCCTAAATCCTCTAATTGCTGTATAAAGTCGAAACCTGAACTTGTGGAAAATTCCGCATCGATTATCGAGGAAACAAAAGGTGCAAAAGCATCTTTGTATATCTCCAGATTTATGGTTTCCATTTCCCCCAGCATAACCACCCTGGCCGGTTTATTGGTTATTTTACGGATTTCAGGCATTAATGGGAAACGCAATGTGTCACCATAACTAAATGTTAAGGTGTGGTTTCGGAGGACTTGCCTTCCAAAAATGGTAGGTATTTTGATACCATAATCGGCCAAATCAATTTTAACATCCGCTAAAAATTCAAGATAATTGTCCCTGCCCAACACATGTAAACTTTGCAGCGTTTCCTGGTTCAATGCAATCTCAAAATTATACGGCTTCATTAATTCGGTTTTGCCCTTCAGCACAAAACTCTCCACCGATTTAACATCGGCTACAAATGGTTTGTTGTTAATCTTCAGATTAAAGTCGTGCGCAGGAATTACAATATCCATATTTAGTGGATTGGTAAACAGAAAGCGCAAATTAACATTCAATTTCAATTCTTTAAGCTCAGGGCCAGTCTGCACACTTTCTATCTTAGGCCCTTGAAAACGAACGCTGGGGACTTTTTCGTAGACTTTACAACTGGAAATAAAAACACAGAAAATAAGGAAGGGAATCAAAGTTTTCATGATGCGTTGGTTTTAAGTTTTTCTTAAGCACAACAGCCCAAACAATTAATTAGTTTATTGCAGGATGTCATAAATAAATGATTCATAATTTATTATTGTTTTTGTTGTGAAAGTTAGGTTTAATAGTTACAATATTCCTTATGTCAAAAAATATGATTGTTATAAATAAATAATTACCTTAACATTTAAAAATAATGAGAGTACTTTGCCTAATCCTACTAATAACTATTTCATTAACCGCTTTCTGTCAAAGTACAAACTGCAAAGTTTGTAGTTACGATACGAAAGTTAGGTTTAACGGAAAAAAAGTTACCGAAATATTAAGTCTCGAACTCCAAATAAACAATGGTGCAGGTACCGAATATGCGGAAGTTTCTATTCCGTTTTCCGAAAACAACAAAGTTGAAGATCTGGAAGCATGTATTTATGATTTATCCGGCAATGAAATTCGAAAACTTAAAAAGAAAGACATTCAAATAGAAACTCCCTGGAGCTACAGTAATTTTCATTCCGACGACAGGCTTTTATCCTTTAAACTCATACATACCAGCTATCCTTATATTCTTAAATACAGTTATAAATACGTCACGAAAAATTATATTTCACTTACTCATTGGACGCCTATTTTTAACAAAAAGCTTAAAGTGAACACTGCCTCTTTACATGTTGAAGTTCCCAGGGGGTTGGATATCAGGCTTTACGAGCAAAAAACACAACCGGCCGAAATCCGTCACGAAGAAGAGACCACCACCTACAATTGGAGAGTTAAAAATTTCACGGCTAATAAAGAAGAATCATTTTCGCCCGATTTTTATGATGTAAATCCTTATGTAATAGTCATGGCCGAAGATTTCCATTATGGGGTGGATGGCAAAAGTAATACCTGGAAGGATTTGGGTAATTGGGAATGCAATTTAATTGAAGGACTTGATTCACTTACTGAGAAAGAAAAAAATATCGTTTATCAACTTACCGATAGCATGGACAGCGATCTCGAAAAAACCAGGGCTTTGTATCATTACTTGCAGGATAATACGCGTTACATCAATGTTTCGTTGGATATAGGCGGACACCTTCCTTACCCTGCGTCATATGTTTGTATCAATCGTTATGGAGACTGCAAGGCGCTGACCAATTACATGAAAGCCTTGCTGAAAGAAGTAGGTATAGAATCCGTTTACACTACTATTTACGCGGACATTAAACCCAGGAGAGTGAAAAAAGATTTTCCTTCGGAACATGCCAACCATGTGATTTTATCGGTTCCTATGAATCGTGACACTATCTGGCTGGAGTGCACCGACAAAACGGCACCATTTAATTATATCGGCGCAAGTTCGCAGAACAGACTGGCCCTTTTCAACCTGCCAAACACCAGTCAGCTGGTACAAACCCCAAAGCACAGTTTAGCGGATGCACTCGAAAGCTATATGACCAAAATCAACATTAATAAAAACGTAACCTTCAACTCAAGCGGGAAATTGAAAGGCAGGAAATATGATTATTTCAAAGGCTTTGACACCAACTTGTCACCTAACGACAAAAAGGCGTATGTCGATAATGTTAATTTCTCGCACAATGCCGATATCCAAAGTGTTGAAATTGAGCGAGCGAATAGAGATTCAACCTATTTAAATATTAAGCTAAACGGCAACTCACTTCAAATAACCGAAAAACTGGGCAACAGTATATTGTTAAGCCCATTTAAAGCAATCAACTATAAACTTACTCCAATAGAAGAAAGAAAGAGTGATATTTTTGTGTATTATCCGGTTAATAAATGCGATACAATAATCTACGCTTTTGATAAAAACATAGCACTGGTCAAGGGCTTAACTACCGAAGAGGTCAATTCTGAATTTGGTGTGTACCGACGGGATTTTACGATAAAAGACAATGAATTGATAATAACCAGAACATTCCAGTTAAATCAAAACCTATATGACATTGGAAAATATGAAAACTTTTATGAATTTGTTTCCAAAGCATGCAGATTAGATCAGCAAAAAACATTAATCACCTTTTAAAACCCCAACAAAATGAAAAAGTTAGCCCTATTACTACTACATTTTATTTGTTTTTTCTCTTTTCAAAACCTCATCGGTCAGGAAGGGGATTCCGGCATGAAATTAACCCAATGTGAATTTGAACCAGATGCCCCGGCTGTTGTCATCTTTGATAAAGGGAAAACTGAATTCTTGAAAGGTGATAGAAGTTTTTACATTAGTTACCAACGTCATAAAAGAGTTAAAATATTTAAAGAATCAGCGTTTGACCAGGCCGAAGTGGAGATAGAGCTGTACATTGGAGATAGTGACTTAGAGACAGTTGATGATATTAAAGCTGCTACATACAATTATGATGGAACTAAATTAGAAGTCACTCACCTTGACAAGAATCAAATATTTAAAGAACCCATCAATAAATACTGGTATCGTAAAAAGTTTACCTTGCCTAACGTTAAGGAGGGTTGTGTTATTGAATACAGCTACAGTATCCGCACACCTTATTTTATGCATTTGCCAGATTGGGAGTTTCAGTCCGACATACCAACCATTTACAGCGAGTACCGGGTTAATATGACTCCCTTTTACACTTATACTTATAGGGCTCAAGGGTTTTCGAGGTTTGATGTTTTTGAAAACAAAGAATCTTTTAACGACCGTACTTTTGCCGGGATGATTTTTAATGATATGAATTATAAATTTGGAATGAAAAATATACCATCATTCAAAGACGAATCTTACATTTCATCGAGAGAAGATTATATACAAAAAATCGATTTCCAATTATCTGAAATTAATTATCCCAGCGGTTACACGAAAAAATACATGACCACCTGGCCCGACCTTTCAAAGGAATTTTTAGACAGTCAGGGTTTTGGTAAATACATTGGTAAAAGCGAAAAAATAGGTAGCAAGCAATTTGCCCATCTTATTGACAAACCCGAGCAAGAGAAGTTAAATGTAGTGTTAAACCACATGAAAGCGAATTTTAAACCCAATGGTTATACCAACAAATGGGCATCAAAAACCATTAAGGAGTTTACCAAGGAAAAAACAGGCAATACGGCCAACATTAACTTAATGGCGCTCGGTATACTAAGGGGAATAGGAATAAAAGCCGAACCTGTCATTATTAGCACCCGTGATCACGGCAAGGTTAGCGACCAATTTCCTTTCTCGGACCTTTTTAACAATGTAATTATATTGGCTACCATTGATGGAAAACAAAAACTGTTGGATGCAACAGATGCATACTGTCCCAACAATATGATACCAGCCCGCTGTTATAATGGCAAAGGTTACATCGTTAAAGAAGATAGCGAAGCCTGGGTTCATGTACGCAGCATAGCTGCCTCTATGACATCAACCACCATGAAATATGCCCTAAACCCCGAAACCAATCTAATTGAAGGGTTTGGACATATACGTAACAGCGGCCACACCTCTGTTTCGGAACGTAAAAAATACAACAGGGATAAGGACGAATTTGTCAACAAATTAAAAGATAAAGGGCTTGATCTCACCAAAGATTTATCCGTTATGGATATAGATGACAATTCTAAGATATTCCAATATGATTTTACATTTAAGAGCGAAGTAGACAATATTGATGGTCATATTATTTTTGCGCCATTCCTTAAGTTACCCAACCAGACTAACCCCTTTAAACAAGAAAAAAGAGAACTGGCCATAGATATCGTTTACCCGATCTCGGAGAGTTACCAAGCCGAAATAGAAATTCCAACCGGTTATCAAATCGAACAATTACCTGAGGCTTATTCAAACAATAGCGAAAACACCCAAATGATTTTTAATGCGAAAAAATCAGGTGATAATAAAGTGTTAATCCGCGCTACCATTAAACTTAAGAAACCCGTTTTTGCGGCAGCAACTTATCCTGAACTAAAAAGATTGTTTAATAAGGTGATTGAAAAACTTAACCAGAAAATTGTGATCGTCAAAGACCAGGAGGTCGCTCAGAAATAGGTCATTAGTTAGATCTGAGAATCGTGTTATTTAACGGAATTACCGAACGGATATGTTTCAACATGTGCGGTGCGAACCCGTTCGGTATATTTTTTGATTGCAACACTTATAAAAACTTTCCCCTACGAAACATGAAGCAAATGATTTTTTAGTGTACGCTTTAAAATCTTTTCTGGTTGATCTGCAATTAACTTCCACCAGACATCGTCTAAACCGACATCCCATTCTTCTATTTTACTTTTACAAACCACCCAGTCATGCCACTCCCCTAAATCTTTGCCTAATTTTTCTTTATGGGCAACTTTTGAATATCCAACATTTACGCCGAACACCTCTTTAAGTGTAACCAACAAAAAAAACTGTTCCTTGACCAAACGTCGTATCAAATGGAAATCGGTTTCTTTTTGGGCCAATTCTTTAGATATCTTTTTTTCATCCCTATTAATACGGTGTTTCAAATGATGAATAACCATATCAGCTCTTACGTGCAGTGTTTCCTTAAATCCTAAAATTAAATCCTGGCGAACCTGTTTTATGTTTATTTGTTCCAAACTTTCCTCCAATGCCTGGCTGGCTTTTTTTATGTTTTTATCGGTTATTCGTTTAACAGTTTTATACGGCTTAAAGGGCAGCGTCTGTTTGGCTCTTTTTAATATAAGTTGGTTGTCGCGGATAATCCCTGTGAGCTTAAACAGTTTATGGACTGTCTTGACCGATTTATAAAAGTCTTTCGAAATATTCCCCATACATAAATCAAGCACTTTCAACAGGGCAAATATTTGTTTTAAATCAAGCCTTAAATTATGAATATCCTTTTTGTCCGTATAGCGATTCGATTTTTGCAGGTTTTTATGGAACGAGTTTAATAAATTACCTGCATGTCTTACCAATCTTTTCATATACTTTAATAATTTGCAAAATATTGATGGCCGGTGCGATTTTCAACCTGCAATGATAAAGTTAATAAGGAATGGACAGGAATATGCTTTTGGGAGATAATATTTTTTAAAAAAGTCATAAAAAAAGCCGAGAGAATTTCTTCTATCGGCTTTTAAGGGTGGTGCCACCTGGGATCGAACCAGGGACACATGGATTTTCAGTCCATTGCTCTACCTACTGAGCTATGGCACCCCTTGTTTCTTGAGGTCTGTTTTTATTCAGAATTTATATTTTAATGTGGTACCACCTGGGATCGAACCAGGGACACATGGATTTTCAGTCCATTGCTCTACCTACTGAGCTATGGTACCTTCATTATTTAGTTCTTTCTACCGCTTTCAGTAGAAGTGCATTTTCGCTTAAGGCGGTGCAAATATACACAAAGATTTTTTTCTTCAAAACCATTTTTAAAATTATCATTTAATTTTGGCGACGAGGGCATTGAAATACGTTGTTCTTTAGTACTTTTGCACTCCAATATTTTTTTATGGAATTTTATAGACATACACTAAATAATGGAATCAGAATAATTCACAAGCCCGAAAACAGCGAAGTCGGTTATTGCGGGATAATTATCAATGCGGGTTCCAGAGATGAGGGTGAGAACGAACATGGCATGGCTCATTTTATTGAACATGTTGTTTTTAAAGGCACAAAAAAACGCAAGGCATTTCATGTGTTGAGCCGTTTGGAGGATGTGGGAGGCGAACTAAACGCCTATACCACAAAAGAGGAAACTTGCATTTATGCCACGTATTTAAAGGAAGATTATGAAAGGTCGATGGAGCTGATTGCCGATATCACTTTTCATTCGGTGTTTCCCGACAAGGAATTGATCAAGGAAAAGGAAGTTATCATTGACGAAATAAATTCGTACAAAGACTCTCCGGCAGAACTGATATTCGATGATTTTGAGGAGTTGCTTTATCCTGATCACCCAATTGGAAGAAATATCCTGGGAACACCGGAAGCATTGAAGTATTTTACGCGCAAAGATATATTTAGATTTATCCAAAACAACTACCATACCGACCAAATGGTTTTTTGCTCTGTTGGAAAGCATGACTTCAAAATGGTAGTGAGGTTGGCGGAAAAATATTTTGGTGAGATTCCTGAGAATAGAAGAATGATAAAGAGGAAGCCCATATTAAAGCATTCTCCTAAGATTGTGCGAGTGGATAAGGATACCTACCAAAGTCATGTCGTGATAGGCGGCACTGCCTATGATTATAATCATCCCAAACGACTAGGCTTACACCTTTTAAACAATTTGTTGGGTGGCCCGGGAATGAACAGCAGGCTGAATATGTCCCTGCGCGAAAAACGAGGAATAGCTTATAATATTGAGTCGTCCTATACTGCGTTTTACGGTACGGGTGTATTCTCGGTTTATTTTGGAACGGATAAAAAAAATGTGGACAAAAGCCTTAAAATCGTTATTGCCGAACTCAATATGCTTCGCAATAAAGGACTGGGGACCCTGCAGCTTCATAAGGCAAAGCGTCAACTTAAAGGTCAAATCGCTATCTCGTCCGAAAACAAGGAGAACTTAATGTTGAATCTGGGTAAGAGTTATCTGCTGTACAATAAGGTGGATACTTTGGAATATATCTACAATAAGATAGATAAGCTTACCGCTTCCGATCTTTTGCAAATATCCAATGAATGCCTTAATCCAGATGAGATGTCGCAACTTATTTATTTGTAGAACATGTTCAATCAAAACATAGAATTAGAGAATTATATCTTAGAACATATAAACAAGGAGGACGAACTTTTATATGAGCTCAACCGGAAAACCCACCTTCATATTCTACGACCGCGAATGCTCTCGGGGCATTTGCAAGGGCAAATTTTAAAGATGATTTGCAGGATGATCAGGCCAAAGCAAATCCTGGAGATCGGCACTTTTACCGGATACTCCTGTATTTGTATGGCCCAAACATTGCCGGAAGATGGATTTGTTGACACCATCGACATTGACGATGAGATAGAACCCTTTACACAATCATTCTTTGATAAATCGGGCTTGGCCCATAAAATTAAAATGCACATTGGCGATGCATTGGAAATAATGCCGTCCTTGAATAAAAAATATGATCTGGTATTTATGGATGGGGATAAAAGGCAATATCCCCAATATTACAGGCAAGTGTTTGATATGCTGAATCCCGGAGGGTATATCCTGGCCGATAATGTTTTGTGGGACGGCAAGGTGACGGAACCTTTGGATGTAAACGACACGTATACGCTGGGCATCCTGGAGTTTAACCGAATGGTAAAGGAGGATGACCGGGTAGAGAAAGTAATATTTCCTTTTCGGGATGGCATATTTGTTATTCGGAAGAAATAAAACCACTTAATTAAACTTTCCTATCTTCCCGGTGTTTAACCAATCAAAAAAACAAAAACTATGACAGGTATTTTTTACGGTTCATCGGTTGGCAATACGAGATTTGTAGCCGAAAAATTGGCAGGACTTATTTCCGGTTCCGAATTGAATCCCGTGGAGCAGGCCACGCAACCCGATATTGAAAAATACGATTTCCTGATTTTAGGAACTTCTACCTGGGGGGTAGGTAATTTACAGGATGATTTTGAGACTTTCGTTGACACTCTGGTAGAATGCAATTTGGAGGGTAGAAAAGTGGCCATGTTCGGTCTTGGGGATCAATTTACATATCCCGATACTTTTTGCAATGGGATGGGCAAATTATACGAATTAATAAAGAACAAGGGTTGCGAGTTTGTAGGTGCTTGGCCCTCGGAGGAATACGATTTTTCAGATTCTTTGGCTCTTGTGGGCGGGAAATTTGTAGGCCTGGCTTTGGATGAGGATAATGAGCCGGATTTAACGGATTACAGATTAGAAAAATGGGTTAAACTACTTTGATCCAATAATTAACTGATCCATATCTTTTTTGTCGAATAAGGTAGGATAGTCGTCCATAAAATGATCCATTACGGCTCTCATTAAAGTTTCTCGCATAAACTTCGACTTGTTGCTGATTCTGTTTTTTTTGCAGTACCATTCCATGGCCTCCTTTTCTTTTTCGTTGAGCAAGAACGAAGTACGGTGATTTCTTCGGAGTACTGCTGCACGAGTTTTTTGAACAGGCTTGTTGATGTTTTTACGTCCCTTTTTGGCCATTAGCTTAATTCCTATGTATTTAGCGCAAAAATAATAAAAAATAGATGGTTTGCTAAAGCAATAGTGCAAAATATGCTATTGCTGCCTGATTCAAAGCACCAACGTATTCAGCTATTTCTGCCATTAAAATACATCAAATGCGTAATTAACACGCTTTAACTTATTTTGATGTTCTTTCATTAAACTTTGGTCTATATTTGTTGTGTAGATTTTTTTTCATAGATTTAGATTTAACAAAGCTGATTTTAAGGGTAAAGGATAGATGTTTCCATCTATCCTTTTTTTATTGTTAAATTCTTACCTTCTTTTTTTTGCTCAATCAATTTTTTCTCGTTATATTATTGCTATAATAACCTATTGAACCGTAGCACCATGGATAATGTATTTTTAAAGTATATGCGAGAAAGGGTAGGAAAAGCGGATGAATTAAAGGCTCCTGTTTCCGATGGCCCTGTAATTACTATTTCCAGGGAATATGGATGCCCCGGAAAAAGAATTGGTCAACACCTTACCAATGTTCTTACCGAACGATTAAGGAGAGAAGGAAAGGACGTGAAATGGAGATGGATCAGCAAAGAGATTCTGGAAGAGTCGGCCAGGGAACTAAAGCTAACCCCTTCGTTGGTTAAGGACTTGGCAGAATATAAAAACCGGAGCTTTTTTGAGAATATTGCGTTGTTTTTTTCCGACACGTACTACCCCAGTGATGCCAAGATCAACAATACGATTGCTAATTTTATTCACTCCGCGGCAAGCGAAGGTAATGTGGTTATCGTAGGTAGGGCCGCAGAAGCTATCACCAAAAACTTCAAGAAATCGTTCCATGTTAAGCTGATAGCTCCTTTAGAATGGAGGGCAGAGATTGTCAGCAAAAAGTATGGAAAAACCATGTCGGAAGCCAAGCGCGAATGTCAGGATATGGATAGGAGAAGAACCATGTTTAGGGCTTACTTCGAAAAGGGGGTTCCCGATGTCCAGTTTTACGATATTTTCTTTAATTGCAAGGAAATGACCGATGATGAAATTGTTGAGTTGATAGTGATTATTGCTGAAACGCGTGGTTTTGTGTAAGATTTAATGGATGTGAAAGTATGAGTCCGCCAGTTTTTTGGCGGACTTTTTTGCTATAAGTAAAAATCCATTAATTGAATTGCGTGGGAATAGTATCCTGTGCCGAATAGGTTGAGGTGGTTCAAGACGTGATACAGCAAATAAATGTTCTCCCGATATGTGTAACCATCTTTTAAAGGCAGCGTCTGTTGATATCCTTTGTAAAACTCGCCTGAGAATCCACCAAACAGTTTGGTCATCGCCAGGTCGGCCTCGCGATGACCGTAATAAACCGCCGGATCAATTAGCACTGCATTCCCGCTGCTGTCGATCAGGTAGTTTCCTCCCCATAGATCCCCGTGTAAAAGAGATGGACGTTCTTCGGAACCTGAAAGGATTTCCGGTAGTTGCCGTTCAATACTCTTAAATTTGTTTTTAAGGCTGGTATTGGCATAACCGTTTTTTTCAGCTAATTTGTATTGATATAGTAATCTCTTTTCATGGTAGAAGTCTAACCAGTTTTCATTGGGGGAGTTTATTTGGGGAGTTGCCCCGATAAAATTATCTTCATAAAATCCGAAGTTGCTCCCTGTGTATTGATGCATCTGCGCAAAGCTACAGCCAAAATTAAACATGGCTTCCCTGCTTTTGCCGCCTTGTTCAATATATTCCAACAATAAAAAGTCTTCGTCAACCGCTACCACTTTGGGGGTTTTGATGGAGGCTGATTTCTCTAATTCTTTTAATCCATTGGCTTCGCAAGGGAACATGCCATTGGAGAATCCTTGTTTTAAGAAAAAAGCTTTGCCCGATGCTGTTTTGATGATTTGAGAGTTGGCAATGCATCCTCCACCTTGTGATAAGCTTCCAACAATATCCTCATTGACAATACCGGAAATCCGATTGATTAAAGCTTCATTCACTTTCTAATTTTTTAATTAATCCTTCGCATGCATCCTCCAACAAATCCAATACCAATTCGAAACCTGCTGCACCGCCATAATAGGGATCTGGTACAGAGTCGTGCTGAAAATTATTGCAATAATCGGTCATCTTGCTGAGCTTAGAATGATCATATTTGTTTGGCGCCAGGGCGTTCAGGTCATTCATATTTTGCTGGTCCATGCCAATAATATAATCAAATTCAAGAAAATCCTTTGGTGTTGTAATCGGGCGGCTAATACTGGTCAGTGTGTAGTTTCTTCGGTAAGCATGTTGCTGCATCCTCGAATCTGCTGGGTCGCCTTCGTGGTATCCGGTTATTCCTGCAGAATCAACAAAATACTTTTCGCTTAAACCATGTGCTTCCAATTTGGCTTTCATCACGGCTTCGGCACTTGGTGAGCGACATATGTTTCCTAAACAAACAAATAATATTTTCTTTTTACTCATGAGTGAAGTTTTTGGAAAAATACAAAAATACCGCAGATTATAAAAAAGAAAGCCTGTCTTAGGACAGACAGGCATACGGAAACATTCTAAAAAACTAACCTAAACCTCACACACATTTTGAATGTTCCTATTATTGGGGACCAGGAGAGCATTTTTATTACACGCAAATTACAACCATATGGGTCAGATGTCAATATATTTTTATACTCCAATGTCTTTTTTATCATTTTTTAACAAATGGAGATATCTTCATATGACCGTAAGTTTCAGATATTGTGCAGGATATATAATAGGTTGGCGCCTGAAAATAATTTAAAATAAATCTTACAATAGTTTGAACCTGCGAAAAAACATGCAAATTGTTGAATCTGAACCGTGTTTGATGACCGTTATCATTGAGAATGGGACAATCTCCTTTTAATTTTATCATATTATAAATGGTTCCTAAAATATCTTGTTTTGAAAACTACCATAATAAAAAACATTAAGGAGCTTACCGGAATTGTGACAGACTCAAAATTGATGTTTCGTTCCGGAAAAGACATGTCTGTTTTGAATAGCATTGAAGATGCCTATTTGCTAATCGAAGGTGATATTATAACAGACTTTGGCAGCATGAAGGCGTTACCTATTCAATACTATGATGAGGAAATTGATGCAACGGGCAAAACTATATTGCCAGCCTGGTGCGACTCGCATACGCATTTGGTATTCCCCAAAACAAGGGAAATAGAATACATAGATAAAATAAAAGGCCTTTCGTACGAGGAGATTGCCAGGCGAGGTGGTGGTATTCTGAATTCTTCTATGGCTATGGAGAAAATCTCCGAAGATCAACTTATTGAAGAGGCGATGGGCAGGCTTGAAGAGCTGATTTGCTGGGGAACCGGGGCTGTGGAGATAAAAAGCGGTTACGGTCTTTCTATCGAAACCGAGCTTAAAATGCTCCGGGTTATAAAGAGGATGAAAGAGCTTAGTCCGCTTACCGTTAAGTCTACCTTTTTGGGAGCACATGCCTTACCCTTAACATATAAAGATAACCGGGAAGCATATGTGAAATTGGTTATTGATGAGATGATTCCTGCAGTGGCCAAGGAGGAACTGGCCGATTATATCGACGTATTCTGTGACAAAGGATTCTTCACAGTTGAAGAAACCGATAAAATATTGGAAGCAGGCGCCAAATATAACCTGGCTCCTAAGATTCATGCTAACGAGTTGGATTATTCCGGTGGAGTTCAAGTGGGTGTAAAACACAATGCGCGCTCTGTTGATCATTTGGAATTTGTTGGGAATGCTGAGATTGAATCCTTATTGAATTCGAAAACGATGCCAACGGTTTTGCCGGGGGCTGCTTTCTTTTTAAATATGAAATATGCACCTGTGCGCAAAATGATTTCTGCAGGCTTGCCAGTGGCATTGGCTACCGACTTTAACCCGGGTTCATCGCCTTCTGGCAATATGCAGTTCATTATCTCCATGGGCAGCATCCTTTATAAAATGTTACCTGCCGAGGCCATTAATGCGGTCACAATCAACAGTGCTTATGCTATGGGTGTAGAAAGTGAGTTAGGATCGATAACGGTTGGTAAAAAAGCCAATCTGATTATTACAAAGCAAATTCCCAATATAGCGTATATTCCATATTACTATGGGGAAAATAAGATCGATACCATGATTATTAACGGAGAAATAATTAAAAAACCCTTAAATATTTAATATATGCAGCAATTAATAGAATGTGTCCCCAATTTTAGCGAAGGACGCGATATGAATGTAATTAATCAAATTACCGACGAAATAAAAAAAGTAGAAGGGGTTAGTTTAATTGATGTTGATCCAGGTAAAGCAACCAATCGAACGGTTGTTACCATGGTAGGGACGCCCAATGAGGTTTTGGAGGCTGCATTTCAGGCAATTAAAAAGGCCAGGGAGCTTATTGATATGCGTAAACATAAAGGTGCACACCCTCGTTTTGGTGCTACAGACGTTTGTCCGTTGGTTCCGGTTTCCAATATTACCATGGATGAAGTGGTTAAATATGCGCTTAAGTTAGCCAAACGAATAGGGAATGAATTAAATATACCTATATATTGTTACGAGAGTGCAGCACAAATAAAAGTTAGAAAAAACCTGGCAGAATGCAGGAAAGGAGAGTATGAAGCTTTGGGCGAAAGGATTCAGAGCAACGAATGGAAACCTGATTTTGGCTCGCGCCAGTGGGATGAGGAAACGCAAAAGTCCGGGGCCACTGCCGTTGGCGCACGGAATTTTTTAATCGCGTATAACGTAAATTTAAATACAACCAGTATTCGCAGGGCAAATACAGTTGCTTTTGATATTCGGGAGCGAGGCCGTGTAAAGCGCGAAGGAGGAACGTTGACTGGAAAGATTATAAAAGACGGAAAAGGCAATCCGGTTAACGAACCAGGTTTGTTGAAGTCGGTAAAAGGAATTGGTTGGTATATTGAGGAATACGGGATTGCCCAAATTTCCTTAAACCTTACAGATATCGCAGTCACAAGTATGCACAAGGCTTTTGATACGGCATGTGAAAGAGCAACCGCAAACGGACTCCGAGTAACAGGTTCGGAATTGGTGGGGGTTGTCCCTTTGCAGGCAATGATAGACGCAGGTAAATATTTCCTTAAAAAACAAAGGAGATCGACCGGTATTTCCGATAAGGAAATAATTAAAATAGCAGTAAAGTCTCTTGGATTGGATGAATTATATCCTTTTGAAGCGGATAAGAAGATTATTGAATATATTCTGGAGAAGGAGTCGAACAAAAACAAAAAAAAGCTGGTGGACATGAGCCTGACCGACTTTGTTCATGAAACAGCAAGCGAGTCACCCGCACCGGGAGGAGGGTCTGTATCGGCATACCTGGGTGCTGTTGGCGCTGCGTTGGGAACCATGGTTGCCAATCTATCCTCACATAAAAGAGGCTGGGATGATCGCGTTGAGGAATTTTCTGAATGGGCAGAAAAAGGAAAGCGTTTTCACGACGAGTTGTTAAAAATGGTGGATGAAGATACCCGTGCCTTTAATATGATTATGGATGCTTTTCAGTTGCCCAAAAAATCCGAAGAGGAAATAAAATCCAGACAAGACGCCATTGAGCGTGCAACAAAATATGCTATTGAGGTTCCTTTTAAAACAATGCAGTTATGCTGCAATTCGATGGAGGTGATGTTGGAGATGGCCAAAGTTGGAAATCCAAATTCAATTTCCGATGCCGGGGTTGGCGCTATCAGCGCGCGCAGTGGTGTGGTAGGTGCCTGGCTAAACGTTAAAATCAATGCCAAAGATCTTAATGATAAAAACTTTGTTGGAGAAGTTTTGTCTGAAGGTAAGTCTATTGTTGAAAAGGCAAGTAAGATGGAGGTCGAGATCCTGAATTTGGTTGAACATGGATTTTTTGAACAGTGACGATCTAAATTCAGGCTTAGTTAATTTTTTACTGTGTTTTTTATTATACTTGTGATTCGTTCTGTTAATAAAATGATGTTCGTGTTAACGTGTTATGAAAGTGTTGGTTTTGTTTGTAAATAGCTTTTCATATTGTCCTAAGGTGCAAAACCTGGACGATGCCCCAGACCCGGGTGAGGGAAAGAGCTTCAGTGACTCTATCCTGGCATTTATTCAGGTGGAAAAAGACGATGAGGATAAGGACTTGTTGAGTCGGGAGAAAAAGCTGGTGAATCACTTAAAATGGACGGCTAGAAAAAATGACACCAAACGCGTGGTTTTGCATTCATTTGCTCATCTGTCCGAAAGTAAGGCGTCAAGCGGTTTTACAAAAGATTTATTTGATGCAGCCCAAAAAAGACTGGAAAATTCGGATTTTGAAGTGGCCCAAACGCCGTTTGGGTATTTTTTGGATTTAAAGATTGACGCTCCGGGCAGCTCGCTCGCTCGTATTTGGGCCAGTTTATAGTTTAATATATGGTTGAGATCAAGTAAATATGCCAACACATATCAAAGGTTGGCAATATGCAATGCGTCATAAACGTGAAGTTATTATAAATAAATATAGTGATTGCCTTACCGCGGAAGAACTTATGTATGAGGCCCGGAAGATGGAGGAATTGATTCAGCCTCAATTTGTGGAAATTGGATATATGTACAAAGCACGATGGCAACACATTGGTGAGGTGTTTGTGAGTTTAGGTATGCTAGATCAGGACTTTAGTCTTGAGGGTTTTATGTATTCGGATTATCTAAAGGAGCGTGCCCAGAATCAAACTAAACTGATTTTCATTTTTTCTATTGTCATGACTTTGCTTTTAGGCAACTTGTGATTGGTGTTTGTTTTCAACCCGCAATATGCATTAGAAATTCTATTACACATTGAAATTACTTTAAAACAAGGCACTTCGTTGCATCACTTCAACTCACCAGAACGATAATATGCTTCGTTTCAGTAATGCCTTGTATTATTGTACTTGCAATGCTCATGACGAACCTCCAATACATAATCCCGGTACAACGGGAGACTGCGGCGGGAGGAGATAAAGCAAACCAAGGCCATTCGGTTCTCGAACCAACATTTTGCCGACATGGGAGGAACCGGCCTGGGACTGTCGATCGCAAAAACTATGGTGGAATTATTGGGTGGTCAAATTAGATTAAAAAGTGAGCTGAATGTTGGAACGCAATTTACTTTTACACATCCGATTTGATATTCCTTGCTGAACAAGATAGGTTATATGCTTCACAATTCATCAATTTGCGATAGCTGATCATCTGAAAGCTTTCTTTCGTCATTCATCAGATGAGTGATGAAGGTCATTTTTGCCGCGTTTTCCAAAACTTCAATTCTGTTAAAGGCTTTAATCATTTTGGAACCGATAGCAGTGATACCGTGATTTTCCATGATTAAAACTTTATTTTCGGCAAAGGTGTCACTTACATTTTTGGCAAGTTCCTCAGAGCCCACCAAACCATACGGAGCCACAACGGGTTCTTTAATAATCATTCGTGATTCGGCAATAAGGTGCGCATTGATTGGGATGTCCATGGCAGAAAATGCTGATGCAAATATAGTGTGGCAATGCACAATGGCGTTGACGGTGGGATGATCCTTGTATATTTGAAGGTGCATTGTGGTTTCGAGGCTGGGTTTAAGATGTGGGGTCAGGTTGATACCGCTAAAATCAATAATAGCCACCTGGCTGCCTTCAAGCTCCCCTTTGTCAATGCCTGTTGCGGTAATAATAACATGCTCACCTAATCGTTTGCTGATATTTCCGCCTAAGCTGGTGGTAAGGTTTTTATTATACAATCGTCGCATAAATCGAGCTACCTCATTGCGCTCTTCTATATAAAGGTCTTTAGTTTCCATAGCCATCTGTATGTTGCGATTAAAGCTAATGGAAATCTATTTATTTTAAAAGAAATATTTAAAAAAGAACGAGGTGAATATTCCTGTTGGAAACATCTCCCCGTCTTTTTTTAAAATAAATAAGTGCCTGCAATATAACTCGTTGGTTACAAAACCTTCGTTAAGAAGCGGTCAAAGAGAAGGTCTGTGAAGCCAGAAAAAACGGTCATACGGCTGCGGGATGTGCAAACGCGTATTTTACGTTTATTGGCAACTGCTACATAAAAAGATCGTTATCTCGATTCGAAGTCCTTGCAGGCAGCCAATATGCCATCAAACAATTCTTGCGCATCAGATGCAGCCATGGCTGAAAAGGCGACCCGCAATATATTGTTGAGGTTGATAACTCCGATGCTGTATTTTTTTATCAAAATTTCCCTGATCGCTTCACCATCCAGCCCTTCCTTTAGTTTGACGCACATAAAATACCCTGAATTATATGGAAGAGGAGTAAAGTACTCGCCATATTTGTCATCAGTTAACACATCTTTAATGGCCTGATATCGGGTTTTCATGAGTACAAACTTCGAGTGTTTCTGTTCTGGGTAATCAGGCGACTCGAAAGCGTGTAACAACAAGGACTGACTTAGGTTTGATGAATTGGATATGTTTCCGCGAACTGCGCCAGCTGTTTTCATTTCAAGTGCATGATACAAATCTGCATCTGCTCCCTTAATTCCATAGGTGATAAATCCTACGCGAAAACCCCATACATAATCTTCCTTCGTTGCCCCGTCTATCTTTACTGCCAACACATTTTCGTGTAAATCGGCCAAGTTGGCGAAAATGGATTCTTTGGCAATTCCTTCTTCAAACACAAGGCCAAAATATGCATCGTCTATAATTACCACAATCTTCTTTCCCGTTTCGGCGGCTTCTTTTATGGTTGCAGTAATGGCATCCATTTCTTCGTTGGTAGGGGTATATCCGGTCGGATTATTAGGGAAGTTAAGTATCACTATCTTTTTCTCGCCTCCCGACATCAAACTAACCTTTAAAGCTTCGGTGTCAAATCCCCCGTCTTTAAACAAATTAAACTTGTTAAACTTTACGCCATAGGCATTTATCAGTGCTAAATTGTAGTTGCCCCAAAATAAGTCGGGCACAATAATTTCCTGATCTTCGTCCATGAACAGGTAGCCGGCCATACTAAGGCCATGTGTAAGGGCGCTGGTTACTATGGGCAGGCTCAGTTCTTTACCTTTAAGTTTACTGTTTTTCTCGTATATCATTTCTTTCCACTTGCTTCTTAAATCGGGACGGCCGAAACTGGGCGCATAGGGAAAGGACAGTGATGGATCCAAATCTATCTTTGAGGCAATCGATTCTAATCGCATTGGCGTTCCATCGTCTTCAATGGCGGCTCCAATGGTGGCATTTATCTTGGTGCCCTTCGCTTCTGCAGTCTGACCTAAAATCCCTTTTTTGGGGAAAAAAATATTTTTCCCTTTTTCGGATAATAATTCAAAAACAACAGGATTTTTTGAAATAATAACCTCGTTTAATTCTTGTGCTTGCGGATTCATCGTTACAATTACGTTTTGTGTGAATATTTTTTTGCGTACAATAATTGGTGCGTATTGCAAATTTGCTAAAAAAAGAGCAGTTTATTAACAAATTATTATGGGAAAGGTTGAAAAAAGATAAATTATTGTGGGAGCGAAGCTGGCATTACATATTCCAATGTGCTTTGGCAATCTTTTTAATGGATTCGGCCCCAACGGCATCCCAGTCGATATTTTCTCTGCTAACAAATCTTATATCCGAGATATCATCCTTGATATGCATTTGATCCCACCCTTGCACCTTACACCTGAAAGCCAGGTCGCAAGTGTAAACGGAATAACCCGAAAAAACATATTCGTTGGGAAAAGATGTTAAGTATTCCAACTCAGTTACGGTTAGGTTTAATTCTTCTTTTATTTCCCTTGTCAAAGCATGTTCAACGGATTCATTAGGGTCGACAAAACCGCCCGGCAAGTCCAGCATACCTTTGTTGGGGTCGAATGCCCTTACTGTTAAAAGTAGTTCGCCCTTCTCATTTTCGATCAGAGCAGCGACAGCGGCCGCTCCATTAATAAAAAAATGAAAACTACAGTTGCCACATAAGAAAGAGCGTTCGCCTTCAAAGTGAAACTTTTCAGAACCGCACTTGGGGCAGAATTTTAGTACCTTTTCGGGTTTTGTCATCGATTGGGTTTAATGGTCAATAGTGCATCAGTCAGTGGTAGTATTACAACCCTGACCGAGGACCATTGACGAATCACTAATATATTACCCCCACAAATTAGAGGGATACACGCCTTTATCAATTAAAGCTTGTAAGCTTTGCTGTACAATTGGTTTGTCTTCTTGATAAGTAACACCAAACCATTTGGCATCGCTGGACAATACCTTGGTTGTAGCCCTTCCGGCTTTAATCATTTTATCCACCAATGCATTAAAATAGAATTCTGATTTCATTTCAGTTCCTTTTTCCTCAAGGAAAGCCAAAAAGCCTTCTTCTAATGCGGAGAAGAAGGAGTTTTTAAATGCCCAGAAATTCATGGACACAGGTTCTTTACCGGTTAGCTCGGTTGTTTCTTCGCCTTCGTAAAAGACCACTTTACCGTCAAGATATCCAATTTTAGTACGCTCCACTATGTTCGCTAAGTTATTGTTCGTATCTGTTTCGCAAACACCACGCGATACCGTACCGTATTCGGATAAAGTATTATCCAGATAATAGCCTACCATTGCGTATTCGGTGTCGCTCGTGCTCGTTTCCACAAAGTCCACCACCGTTTGGTAAGCCTCACGTCCATAAAAATCGTCGGCATTAATAATGGCAAAAGGTCCCTGAATAGCTTCTTTGGCCATCAGCATGGCATGTCCTGTACCCCATGGTTTCTCTCTTCCTTCGGGTACAGAAAAACCTTCAGGTAATATATCTAGCTCCTGATACACATAATCAACCTCTATTTTCCCCGCCAACATAGGGTCGAACCTTTCTTTAAACTGATCGGCAAAAGAATGACGAATCACAAATACAACTTTTTTAAATCCAGCCTGAATAGCATCGTAAACAGAATAGTCTATAATTGATTCTCCGTTGGGGCCTAAGGTGTCCAATTGTTTTAATCCTCCATAGCGACTGCCCATTCCGGCTGCCAGTACTAAAAGTGTAGGTTTCATATTATTTAGCGTTTTGTATAAAATTCATTCAAAGGTAAAAACCTTGCTGTAAAGTAGGGGGAGATTATCTATAAATTAATTGTTTTCTTTGAAATCATTTATTAAGCCCTCGTACATCCAGTTAGCCAGCGCTTGTCTGTTGTTTTGTATGATGAATCGTTGCTGGTCGCGGTAGTTTCGAATGTTGCCCAATTCAACAAATACTGCTGTTGGGTATGTTTTTCGCAAAAGGTATAAATTACGGCTGTTTACCACACCGGAATACCCTCTCGACGGCTGATGTTTGTTA
Organism: Saccharicrinis sp. 156; assembly: GCF_050589685.1. Lineage (NCBI taxonomy): Bacteria > Pseudomonadati > Bacteroidota > Bacteroidia > Marinilabiliales > Marinilabiliaceae > Saccharicrinis > Saccharicrinis sp. 156. The sequence goes on along the minus strand of NZ_JBNGOS010000003.1, from coordinate 84,658 downwards.
TACTTTTCGTCAAATACCTTTAATATGGATTGAGCGGTGGCTTTACCTGATTTGCTTTTAGGTGCATGGTAAAAAAACACATCAATTTCTTTTCCCTTGCTTCTTGAATCTACATGGATAACCACACACCTTTGGTATGAGGGCTTGTTTTGGATATACAATTTGTTTACGGCATCGGTACGTTGTTGTAAGCGGTTGATCTGTTTTAAGGGGATAGCTTCCCCCAAACATGTTTCATCTTTGTCGGATTCAAGATAAGAGTCGTCTCGGATGCCATCGTTTTTATCTTCTATTATCATATGCACCGTTGCCCCGTTTTCCTGCAACTTTTTTGCTAGTCGTAATGTGATATCGTAAGCATACTCATCTTCTGACAAGGTTTTACTGCCATATTTTCCTAGTGCGCCGGGGTCTGGGCCTCCATGTCCGCTAACCAAATGAAAAACCGCACCCTTTAGCGCATCAGATTCCAGTTCGAAATTTTCTCTTTCCTTACCATATAAAGGTTCGTAAATCGTAGTGCTTGTTTCTGGAAGTATATACTTTACACCGATTAACAAGGTGTTGTTTTTGCCTAGTTTGGATTTGTTCAGCTCGAGAAATTCCGTCTTTAAATCGTCAGAATTAAGGCTGTTGCGTTTTAAAAAGGCATACAGTCCTTCTCCGTTTTTTGGGGTAGAATATTTTGTTTTAACAGTTTCTTGTGCTTCTGCAGGCAGAAGCACAAACCCTATCAATAAGATCAATAATCTTTTTATCATCTTTAATCTGTTCTGGTAAAAGAAATTTCCTCTTATGTGCAAAAATAATTCTTTTCTTCATTAATAAAAGCTTGTTCTCAGTGACTTTTGAGTTGTAACGTTATTTTATTTAGAATTATTCTAAAAATGTTTGCAAAATAAGTTAAGTGTGCTTAAGTTTGCAACAAAGCAAACTGAAAAAATGAATTCAACGTCTGTCGAGAATTTTTTGAAAAATATCTTCACCTTAAAAAATGATGAAGGGGAAAAGGCCTCCATGACTAATTTGTCGATGCGTTTAGGGATTTCGGGGCCTGCCATAACAGATATGGCCAAAAAATTATCGGCAAAAGGACTGGTTAACTATGAGCCTTACAAAGAGCTTGAGTTAACTCCTCAGGGATTAAACTTTGCGATAAAGGTGATTCGCCGCCATCGGATTTGGGAAATGTTTTTGCACCAGGTTTTAAAAATGGATTTGGATGAAGTGCATATGGAGGCTGATATGTTGGAACATCAAACTTCGGATAGGTTGCTGGCAAAAATGGATGACTATCTGGGAAAACCGAAGTTTGATCCGCACGGGGACCCTATTCCCGGCACGGATGGATCCATACAAAGGCATAAAAACGCTATTAAAATGAATGAATGCGAAGAAGGTGAACAATATAAGATTGTTCGTTTAATTTATGCCGACGAAGAAGTACAGCAGATGTTCAAGCATTATAAGGTTGAAACAGGAAAAAGCTTTAAGGTAGTGAAAATGTTTGCTTTGGATAACTCGATGGAAATAGAATTTGATGGAAGAAAGGTGCATTTGTCACCGGTTCTTCAAAAAAAAATTTATTGTAAGTACTTGGATGCGTAATAAATAAATGATTGAAAATATAAAAACATTGTAAATAATTATTTTTGAAACAAATAAGATGGAAAATATAGCATTCCCACAAATTTTAATGGCGTTTGGCCTAACCCTGTTTGCGGGGCTGGCCACTGGAATTGGCAGTGCCATGGCATTTTTCGCCAAAAGAACCAATACTAAGTTTTTATCGCTGGCCTTGGGATTTTCGGCAGGGGTAATGATCTATGTTTCATTTGTCGAGATATTTTTTAAGGCCAAGGACAGTTTGACTGAATCCTACGGCGTGGTTTCAGGAACATGGGCAACCGTGATATCGTTTTTTGGGGGGATTGCATTGATAGCAATCATTGACAAAATGATCCCTTCGGCAGAAAACCCGCACGAAATGGAAAAGATTGAGGATATGACCGAAGAAAAACGGAGAAAAAGCACCCACCTGATGCGTATGGGAGTTTTTACGGCACTGGCCATTGCAATTCATAACTTTCCGGAGGGCTTGGCTACTTTTACGGCGGCATTAACCGATCCGAATCTGGGTATCGCCATTGCCGTGGCCATAGCCATCCATAATATACCGGAAGGGATTGCGGTTTCAGTACCTATTTACTATGCTACAGGAAGCAAGCGTAGAGCTTTCCGGTTAAGTTTCCTTTCGGGTTTAGCTGAGCCGGTTGGCGCCTTGGTGGGTTACCTTATCTTAATGCCATTTCTATCACCAACCTTGTTTGGGATTATATTTGCCGGAGTAGCAGGAATTATGGTTTTTATTAGCTTGGACGAACTATTGCCGGCAGCCCAAAAATACGGGGAACACCATTTGTCAATTTACGGGCTGGTTACCGGTATGGCCATTATGGCCTTAAGTTTATTGATGTTTTTGTAAAGCAAAGACTGATTTGCGGAAAACGAATGTAGGATTGATGAAGAAACGCGGCAAATTAATGTGTTTGTCAGTTTATTTATCAACATTAAAAAAGTCAAATGAAATGAGAATAATAATATTGATTTTAACTGGGTTGATATTGGTGGCGAATAACAACGCCCAACATACCGATGCCAATATATTTGGGGATGTTCAAAGTAAAGGAGAGCATCTTCCTTTTGTAAGTATATATGTTAAAGGGACCAACAAGGGGACAGCCACCGATATGTCGGGACATTATATGCTGATAGATTTGAAACCGGGAAAGCATATCATTGTAGCCAACAGTGTGGGGTATAAGCCTGTTGAAAAAGAAGTGGTTGTGAAAGCAGGTCAAAGTATCGAGATCAATTTTGTGTTGGAAGAACAAATAATGGCCATAGATGATGTGGTGATCACAGGAACAAAAACGTTCAAGCGCAGGACTGAATCGCCTGTAATAGTAAACGTGATGGAAGGGAAAACACTGGAGTTGGTACAGGCCAATACTTTATCGGAAGGCTTGGTGTTTCAACCGGGAATACGATTGGAGACGGATTGTCAGACTTGTAATTACACCCAATTGCGTATGAATGGCTTAGGAGGAGGGTATTCTCAGATATTAATTAACAGTCGCCCGGTGTTCAGTCCGTTGACCGGATTATACGGTTTGGAGCAGATTCCCGCCAACATGATTGAGCGTATCGAGGTAGTAAGGGGAGGCGCGTCTGCTTTGTATGGCGCAGGTGCAATTGGCGGAACCGTAAATGTGATTACGCGTCCTCCGGATAGAAACGCATACGCTGTAAATACAAATACGGCAATAATCAATGGCGAATCAAATGATTTTATGGCAAATGTTAATGTGAGCGCGGTTTCAGATAGAAGAAATTCAGGATTGAGTTTGTTTGCCTCGCACCGAAAACGGGATTCTTACGATCATAATGGGGACGGTTATAGTGAGATGGCACAGCTTAAAAATAATTCGTTTGGGGTAAATGCTTTTCTTTTACCGGCTCCCAATCATAAAATTGAATTTAACCTGTCGTCAATGTACGAATATAGATACGGTGGTAATAAAGAAGATGGGCCGGCATATCTGGCCGACCAAAGTGAGGAACGAGTACATAATGTGTTGATGGGAGGGGTTGATTATAGTGTAAATTTTAATGAAAATTTATCGTCATTTGCCGCTTACCTGGCCTTGCAGCGAACAGATCGAGACCATTATACGGGTATTGTGCCTGATGTGGGCGAATTAAGTGGCAGTGGTGAGGATCTTTACGAAAAGCACATTAAAGAACCGCCTTATGGCGTTACCGATAATCAAACGTATATTGGTGGCATTCAGCTTAACCACATGTTATCTGATTTTATCTCAGGAAAAAATAATTTGACTTTTGGTTTAGAGTACAATTACGATATGGTGGATGATGAAATTTTAGCATATCAATATATTATCGATCAAACCACTAAAAATTTCGGTACCTTTTTACAAAGTGACTGGGCAATAAACCGAAAATTGACCCTGTTGACGGGCGTGAGGGCCGACAAACATAATATGGTGGATGAATTGATTCTCAGCCCTAGGGTATCTTTATTGTATAAGTTGTCGAATTGGCAATTCAGAACGGGTTGGTCTACCGGATTTAGGCCGCCACAAGCGTTTGATGCCGATATGCATATAGCATTTGCCGGCGGTGGAATTCAGAAAGTGCAATTGGCCGCGGATTTAAAAGAGGAACGTTCAAAAAGTTGGAGTGCATCCATTAATTACGATTATCCTCATAAGCATTTTATTTTTGGTTTTACCTTGGAAGGCTTCTATACAAATTTAAATAATGCTTTTATACTTGAAGAAATGGGCGTTGATGAAGATGGTAATTCTATTCTCGAAAAAAGGAACGGTGACGGATCAACGGTTAAGGGCGGTACTGTTGAGGTAAGAGGAAATTATAACAGAAAAGTGCAGTTGGAAGCCGGAGCAACCATTCAAACCAGTCGCTTTGATGAGGCAGTTGAATGGTCGGAGGAATTGTCGGGAGAAAAAGATTATTTGCGAACGCCTCAAGAATACGGATATTATACCCTTACATACACTCCCCGGTCTGGGTTTAAGGCTGCTCTATCAGGAGTATATACTGGCTCCATGTTGATTCCGCATTTTGGAGTGCCTGATGATCCGGGAACGCCTGAGCAGGATGCGCTTATCACATCGTCATCCTTTTTGGAGAATAACCTAAAGCTGTCGTACCAGTATGATTGGTTTGAAAAAGGTATGAGTATAGAGCTATTCACAGGGGTACAGAATATTTTTAATGAATACCAGGATGATTTTGATACCGGTAAAAACAGGGATAGTGGTTATATATATGGGCCATCCCGTCCGCGAACGGTTTTTATAGGCTTAAAACTATCCAGTTTGTAGTAATGATATAATTCATAATATATACCACGATACTTTTGTACCTTGTATCGTTTTTTTAATTAATTTATAATATGGAAGGATTAAAAACTTATATAAGCGAAAACAAAAATCGTTTTCTTGCAGAATTGTTCGAATTGCTTCGAATCCCATCAATTAGTAGTATAGAGTCGCACAAACCGGATATGTACAGGGCGGCAGAATTGTGGAAGAAAATACTACTGGATGCCGGTGCCGATAAGGCTGAAATTTTCGAGACGGAAGGCAATCCAATTACCTACGGAGAGAAGCTCATTGATCCGAAATTGCCAACGATAATGGTGTATGCACATATGGATGTGATGCCAGTAGATCCCATAGAACTATGGGATACCGATCCGTTTGAGCCTACCGTAAAAGACGGAAATATATACGCTCGAGGTGCCGACGATGATAAGGGACAGAGCTTTATGCATGCCAAAGCATTCGAGTATATGGTAAAGACCAACCAATTACCTTGTAATGTTAAATTCCTGATTGAAGGGGAAGAGGAAGTCGGGTCTGTTAACCTGCCTAAATTTTGCATGGAGCACAAAGAGATGCTCAAGGCCGATGTGATTCTGGTTTCCGATACTTCTATGATTTCACCAGGTATTCCTTCCATTACTACCGGACTTAGGGGTTTGGCCTATTGGGAGGTAGAGGTGACCGGACCGAATCGCGACTTACATTCGGGATTATTTGGCGGTGCCGTCGCCAACCCAATTAACGTGCTCGCTAAATTGATCGCGCAAATGACGGATGAGGAAGGTAAAATTACCATACCAGGATTTTATGATGATGTGATTGAGGTTACGCCCGAAGAACGCAAAAAGATGGCGCAAGCACCCTTTGATGAAGAAAATTATAAGGGAGCTGTGGGCGTAAAAGAGTTAAGTGGGGAAAAAGGTTACTCAACCAATGAGCGAACCGGTATTCGTCCTTCTTTTGATGTATGTGGCATTTGGGGTGGATATACGGGCGAAGGAGCTAAAACCGTATTGCCATCCAAGGCATATGCAAAGATTTCTACCAGGCTGGTTCCTAACCAGGATCATCATAAAATAGCGGAGCTATTTAAAAACCACTTTGAATCCATTGCCCCGGAAAGTGTTAAAGTGGAGGTGAAAAGCTTACATGGTGGTCAGGGTTATGTTTGTCCGATCGATATGCCGGAATACCAGGCTGCCGAGCAAGCATATGAAAAAGTATTTAGTCGCAAGCCGGTGCCTGTGCGAAGTGGCGGCTCAATTCCTATAATATCTACGTTTGAAGACATCCTGGGTGTTAAATCCATCTTAATGGGCTTTGGCTTGGAATCGGATGCCATTCATTCGCCTAACGAAAATTATCCGTTGGAGCAGTTCTTTACAGGGATTGAGGCCATTCCATATTTCTACGAATATTATGCAGCATTAAGGAAGTAAAGTATATTGTATGTATTATTTGAGGTGCCGACAAGTTTTGTCGGCATTTTTTTTCTCTCCATATTGAAAACAAGGAAGAAGTGCCTTGTTGATGGGGAATGGGTGAATTAGAAAATTTAATCCCTTAGTACGTATAATACATGATGTTTCATGAAATGAATGTTCAGGAGGATTAACCGGTAAATAGAGAAGTCCCAATTTAGAAGACTAATATTGGATGAGGCTCTTAATCGCTATCGAAAGGGGTATTTGTTCGTGAATAATTAGGATTAGTTCCAATCGAGAGAGTGTTTAAATCTTGAAGAAATCTCATTTATGCTTTTAATTTTTTAGAAGGATTCTTTTTATTTGCTTGTAAGATAAAATAATTAGATTGGCTTTTTTGTAGATAAAAAGAAGATTATTCTACCCTTTGAATCGGACTTTTGCCTGTGTATGCAAAAGTTTTTTTATTTTTTTAGGATATTGATTTTACAATCACTTTTCTTCACTTTTAAATTGATAGCAATCTGGGGTATTTACTTTCGATTTGTTTTTGGACTGTTCGGGATTAAGTTTAAGATTGAGGATAAAATAAAAAATGGCACCTGTATTTAGAAAAATATTGCTGTGGATGGATAGAAAATAGGGTATTTGTTTCGTAAAAGTAAATATTAGTGAAAAAAATCATGTTTATTAGAGGTTTTAATTTAGAATTATATATTTTTGCTACGCTAACTCGAAGAAAAATTTAATTTTTAATACAATTATGGCAACATTAAGATTTCAAGCATTAAACGAGTTGCTTTCCAGAGCACCGAAAGAAGTAACGTTACCATCAAATAAGGTAACTGATTATTACGGCGAACAAGTTTTTAATAACGAGTCAATGAGAAAGTATCTTTCAAAGGATTCTTTCGCTGCCGTGCAAGCTGCAAACGTAAAAGGTGGTACAATCGACCGAAAAATGGCTGACGGTATTGCATCAGGAATGAAAGCCTGGGCCATCGAAAAAGGTGCAACTCACTACACGCACTGGTTTCAACCATTGACGGATGGAACTGCTGAAAAGCATGATGGTTTTATCGACTATGGAGACGATGGTAGCATTATCGAAAACTTTTCGGGTAAATTATTAGCGCAACAGGAACCTGACGCTTCTTCTTTCCCATCGGGAGGTATTCGCCAAACTTTTGAAGCACGTGGTTATACCGCCTGGGATACTTCTTCTCCGGCTTTTATTGTAGGAACTACACTTTGTATTCCAACCGTATTTATTTCATATACAGGAGAGGCTTTAGATTATAAAACGCCTTTGTTGAAATCGTTAGCTGCAGTTGACGAGGCGGCTACAGCTGTATGTCAGTATTTCGATAAAAATGTTACCAAAGTACATACCAACATGGGTTGGGAGCAAGAGTATTTCTTAATTGATGAGGCGCTTTATCAAGCACGTCCTGACCTGGCATTGACTGGTCGTACATTAATGGGGCACTCTTCTTCAAAAGATCAGCAGTTAGATGACCACTACTTTGGTTCTATTCCTGAGCGTGTTGGTAGCTTTATGGTTGATCTTGAGTGTGAGGCACATAAATTAGGTATGCCTATTAAAACCCGTCATAACGAGGTGGCTCCTTCTCAGTTTGAGGTTGCTCCTATTTATGAAGAGGCTAACTTAGGAAATGACCACAACCAGATAATGATGGATTTGATGAAGCGTATTTCACGTCGTCATAAATTCCGCGTGTTGTTCCACGAAAAACCATTTGCCGGAATCAACGGTTCAGGTAAGCACAATAACTGGTCGTTAGGTACAGATACAGGTGTTGTATTGTATGCTCCGGGTAAAAATCCTAAAGGTAACCTACAGTTCTTAACTTTTGTGGTGAACACTTTAATGGCTGTATACAAAAACCAGGATTTATTACGTGCATCTATCCTAACTGCTTCTAACAGCCACCGTTTAGGTGCTAACGAAGCTCCGCCGGCAATTATCTCTGCGTTCTTGGGAACTGAGGTTTCCGCTATGTTAGATAAAATTGTTGCTGAGGTACCGGATCATAAAATGACACCGGATGAAAAGACGGCTCTTAAGTTGGGTATTGGTCGTATTCCTGAGATTATTTTGGATAACACTGACCGTAACCGTACTTCTCCGTTCGCATTTACCGGAAACCGTTTCGAGTTCCGTGCTGTAGGTTCTTCTGCCAATGCAGCTGTGTCTACTACGGTATTAAGTGCAGCAGTAGCTACTCAGTTAAGGGAGTTTAAAGTGGAAGTGGACGGTTTAATTGATACCGGTGTTAAGAAAGACGAAGCGATCTTCCAGGTGCTAAAGAAAATCATTATTGAGTGTGAACCTATCCGTTTTAACGGTGATGGTTATTCTGATGAATGGAAAACAGAAGCGGCAAAACGCGGTTTAACCAACATCACCAGTGTACCTGAGTCATTAAGCAAATACTTAGAAGCTCCTGCTAAAAAAGTATTGGTTGACGGTGGTATCATGAGTGAAAAAGAGTTGGAAGCTCGTGTAGAGGTAGAATTGGAAAAGTTTGTGTACAAGATTCAGATCGAATCTCGCGTACTTGCTGATATAGCCATCAACCACATTGTGCCAACAGCTGTTAATTACCAGACTAAGTTGATTCAAAATGTTCAAGGGTTGAAAGACTTATTCACAGAAGAAGAATTTACGACATTAGCAGGAACACGTTTGGATTTAATTAAAGAAATTTCTCAACATACTTCTGCTATTAAAGCTAAGAGAAAAGAAATGATTGAGGCTCGTAAGGAGTGTAATGTTATGGAGGATGGAATTGATAAAGCACATGCTTACGATCAAAAAGTTCGTCCTTACCTTGATGACATCCGTTACCATATCGACAAATTAGAGTTGATCGTTGACGATGAAATCTGGCCATTGCCTAAATACCGCGAGTTATTATTCAACGTGTAAGTTGTATAAGCGATATATATGAAAGGGTCGGCAGGTTGCCGGCCCTTTTTTATTTGCCAAGTGCCCAGTAAATACCGCCAAAAATATGATTTAAAAACAAATCGTTTTTAAATGCCTCAGGCTTATGTCCTAATGATGTGTAAAACACCCTTCCTCCATCGTAATGGTGATACCAGGAAATAGGATGGTTTGCTCCCATTCCTTTTAATGAAATATTGTCGTATCCGGCTGTAAAATTGTAGCTGTTCTCGTCCACAGATAATACAACACGAATATCATCTTTTAGATTTCGAAAATTATACCATTCATCGCTCCAGAGCCATTTGTTGGATAGATGCATCACTGCAGGAAAGTCCTTTTCCTCGACTTTAACAATTGCTGTTTGAAGTTTTGGGTGGTTGGAGAACACTCCTCCTATCAATCCATCAAACCAAGGCTTATTTTTCTTACGGTAAGAACAGGCATGAATGCCAACGAATCCACCATCATTGTTGATAAAGCTTTTTAACGCTTGAATTTGTATGCTATCAAAACTATCTACATTGGCATTTAAAAATACCAACACATCATAAGCATATAACTTTTCAGCTAATTCTTCTGGCTGAAGTGTCCAATCGAAGTGAAACTGGTGTTTAATTGACATTTTTTGAAAGGTTTCTATAGCAACAGGTATACAATCCGAATGCCACTCATCCTCTTGTGTAAATAGTAATAATTTGAACTGATTTTGTGACATAATAAAAGTTGAAGAATGTACAAATATTAGAACAGTTATCCATTTTAAAGTATTTTTCATGGTTGTAACATTTCAAAGTGAATATATTCCCATGCTAATGCAGCACTGTACAATGGTGGAAAACTATAATCCTCAACTTCGGCAACTAAATATTTGAGGTTGGAAGTATCAGCATTTTTAAGTATCGTTTTAAAGCCAATTTTACCACTTTCTCCGAGCTCCTTATAATCTTTCATATGCCAACTAATAAAACGATCTGGGTACTTAGTGAAATAACCTTCTATATCAGCTCCCCCTGCGTGCATCCAATATAAATCTGCTTGAAAATGTACAAATTCAGGGTTCGTATTTTCTAGAAAATAATCATACACTTTTATCCCATCAATTTCTTTGAATTCATCTGCATGGTTGTGATAAACAAATAGCAACCCACTTTCCTTGCATAATTTTCCTACCGCATTATAATAATCGCAATATCTTTGTAAAACTACTTTTGTTTTTATACTTTTTATTTGATTGTTTGATGTTGAAAGGTAAGAAACGCCCGCCTTTTTATGATCACTAATACATGTGCTCCACCACTCCATTGCTTCGCTCCAATTCTTCTCGTCCGGAAGATTATAGAAAGTCATGGAACCTTTAAATTGCATACCTGCTTGTTCGACTATAGATTTAAAATACTGTGCTTGCATACCATAAAAAGCTCCATTATTATAGACAAAGGTTTCCACAAAATCATATCCCATCCTACCCAACTGTTTCAATGTTCCTATAGCATCTTTCTGCATTTCGTCATGAACCGATACCAACTGAATGCCAATGTGATTGTTTTTCGGATTCTGCTTGATGTATCTTGTTTTCCAAAGGCTGTTATTTTCTGTATCAAGACCCTCAACGATAACATCAGTAAAACTCTGGAAATTGAATATAACCTTCATGGTAGGTTTACCGTTTAAATCAGCATCTTGCATCATCCATCTATTCTCAGATGTAAACTGACCTTTACCAGTAAAAAAATCTCCTATATCATTATGTCCTGCTGCAAATATATCTTGGCTAATACGATCAAAACCGATTAGTTCATGTAGAATGGGATGGTAATCTTCTCCAATTAATCGTAACACCTCTACATTTAAAGAATGATGATTTGTATTAGATGTGTTGATCATCTTAAGTTGCGGATTGGATGCGATAGAATCGGTATTAGGATGTATGGTACTCACCCACTGACCAGCATATTGATGCAAACGATCTTTTTGTGTAGAGATCGTATATTTTTGAGCGAATAATTTGTAGGGTGGAAGAAAGGTAACAGCCCAAATAAAGCTAATCAGTATAAAATAACGCATGGTTTATAATTTATTTTTTCAAACTCTAATACAACAAGCGAAAGCCTAATGGCAAACAAAATTTCCCAAGTAAGAATTACCTTTTTGTTATTCCATTAAAACTTCCACTTATGCTATTTAATTTTCATTACAGACTAGCTGTGCCTACGCAATATATAAATCAACCTTCCCTTGCACACAGCAGACGATGATTGTATTTATTCTCCTGAATATTCAAACCACTCAAAAGCAGCCTGATTACCAGAGTCTCCAAATGCAAACATCCCAAAATAAGCACCAACAAAACCTCCAGCGGTACGTGTGCTCAGAAAAGTTCCGTCCACATTGGCAGCAACAGAAACCCATTCTGCTGTAATCGCGCGATAGTCAAAATCATATGAATTACAACGCGCTGTTATACGCAATTGAATGGAGCCGTCAACATCTTCGTCTGAAATTGCTTTTTCAGCCAGTACTTCTTCTCTTTTAACGAGTCGAACAACATGTTGTCCGTCCGATTTAGAAATAAGTAAGCCATAAAAATGATTTTCATTCTGAAAAATTGTCAGTCCTGCTGCTTCTTCTTGGTTAACCGCTTGAAAATTCAAACTAACCGTTGATGAGCACAAAGAATGTTGCTGTCGGCGTCCGATGAAAGAAGGGTTCCCAGACCCGGTTAATGGCACCGGACGACATTTAATAACTAACTTTCCGTTTTTTAACTCATACCAATTATCCGTAGGAACGCGCAAAAAACTCCAAGTTAACGAAAGGAAATCCTTTTCAAAGTTATCCCGAACCGTAAATGAACCGTTCAAAGGTTTATAACCTTCAGGTGCGTATTCATTCAACATAGGCCTAGGATAAACACGTTTCAATGCTTCATCTTTTTCGCCAATTATTGGCCAGCCTTGTGACCAGTCAACCGGTGCCATGAATGTTTCGCGGCCGGTATTAAAATGATTTTCAACCGTTGGAGCATAAGGCTGACAACCAAGAAAAACAGCCCACCAATTACCATTCGGCAGTTTTACCAGGTCTGCATGTCCTGTACAAGTTATTGGATGGGGACGATCAACCGGAAGTTTGCTTTGTGTTAAAATGGGATTACCTGAAAATGCCTGCCAAGGACCCCAAACGGATTTACTTTTAAATACAACCTGCGAATGATTTTCAGCTGTACCCCCCTCTGCGGCACACAGAAAATAGCTACCCTCTTTTTTATAAATATGAGGACCTTCAATCCATATTGGTTGTTGACTAATATCAGATCCTCCATCAACGATAATTTTTCGTTCTCCAACAAGTTTATTCGCATTCAAATCAAACTGTTGAATCCATATAGCTCGATGACCTTCATATAAAGGTTCATTATTAGGAGCCGGACCATTATTAACAATGTAACAGCTATCGTTATCATCAAAGAAAATAGAAGGATCTATTCCATCAACTTCAGGAAGCCATACGGGATCAGACCAGGGGCCTGAGGGATCCTGTGCCGTCACAAAAAAATTCCCATTTTTCCCAACTAAGGTAGTAATCAGAAAGAACGTTCCTTTATTATACCTAATTGTTGGAGCAAATATTCCTCTTGAGACACCTAATCCATCCAAATCAATTTGGGAGGGACGGTTAAGAACATGTCCGATTTGTTTCCAATTGGTCAGATCACGACTGTGAAAAATCGGAACACCCGGAAAATAACTAAAAGTAGAATTTACCATATAATAATCATCACCGACCCTACAAATGCTAGGGTCGGGATAAAATCCGGGCAATACCGGGTTGTAAATTACTGCTTCAGGATTCTTTTCTGAATTTCCACAGGCCACAATACTGAATACAATCCAGGTAAGGAATATGCATTGAATTAAAGTTCTTTTGCTATTCTCCACCTTCTATCGTTTTAATAGTTCCGTCCGCGTTATATTCCAATTCAACCACTTTCATACTTCGAAGCCAAGTTTTACCTCCGGAAGGGACACAATCGTGATGAAATAAATACCACTTACCCTGAAATTCGGCAATAGAATGGTGAGTAGTCCAACCGACAACCGGAGTTAAGATAACACCTTGGTAGGTAAATGGTCCGTAAGGGTTATCACTCGTTGCATAACACAATAAATGGGTGTTACCAGTAGAATAAGAGAAGTAATACTTGCCATTGTATTTATGCATCCAGGAAGCCTCAAAAAACCTACGATCATGATCTCCTGCTAAAAGAGGGTTACCATCTTTATCTAAAATTTGCAATTGCTTAGGTTCTTCGGCAAATTCCAACATATCATCGCTTAATTTTGCCACTATTGGTTTTAAAGCAGGCTCATCATCAGCAGGTTCAGTACCACATTCAATGGTTTTGTTATTACGGTAACGTTGTAACTGTCCACCCCAAATACCACCAAAATAAATGAAGTATTCTCCATTATCATCTTTAAATACACATGGGTCGATACTGTAGCTGCCACGCATCGGATGGGTAAGTGGAACAAATGGACCTTCAGGCGTATCACTTTCTGCAACTCCAATTTTAAATATGTCATTATGATTTTTGGCAGAGAAGTATAGGTAATATTTTCCATCTTTTTCAGCTACATCTGAATCCCACATTTGACGACTTGCCCATGGTACATCATCCACATCCAATATCACACCATGGTCGGTGATTTCTCCATCAATCGAATCCATAGAGTAAGCATGATAGTCGCGCATATTAAAATGATCCCCGTTGTCATTTTCTGGCACTCCCGACTCAAAATCATGTGATGGATATATGAATAATTTATCATTAAAAACGTGAGCTGAAGGGTCAGCTGTAAATAAATCCTTAACTAAGTACTTTGCTTTTTTCATTTTACTATATTTTAATCAAGGGTTCTCACCCTAATTGGATGTTATGTCCTTGATTTTATTAAAAAATGATTTCTTTCGCTTTGAGCTTATTGTCCAATCCACAGGTACACTTTGAAATCCATGCTCATAGGACTCTCCTTCCATTCTAAAATCGAAATATCCCCAGGATGCATATGCTACAATAGCACTCTTAAAATTATTACTATCCTCTTCGAACATAAAATGATCATCTTCATTAAAAAGGATAGGTTTATTAGTATAAGCCAAACTGTTTTTAACGGCATCAACCATTTCTGTAATTTCCTTTGCGTTATCAACCCCGTTTCCATGGAGCAACACAAAATCTGCTTGGTCAATAATTTCAGACGTTGGTATTTTTCCTCCACTAAAACTTGTGCTTACCAATAAGCCTTTCTCTTGAACGAGCTTAATCAACTCTACTATTCTTTCTGGCTTTAAAATATTATGGTCGTAATAAATATCACACTCATTTGCTATTTCAACAAGAATATTTCTATATCCTTTTTTTATAAGCCAATCTGAAATGTTATTAACTGCATTAACTACAGCTTGTTCATTTTCGAGATGTTCATCCTGACCAAAATAGAAGTATCCTAAAATAACGACCATTCCTAACTGATCGGCCTTATCTAAAATTTTCTGCAAGCGCAGCATATAATCTGGTCGTAACTCTCCTTTGGGATCAAAAGCCGAATTTATCCAACCCTCATTACCATATCCCAATGGGCTACCCCCTTGCATATTTAAGGTAAAAGCCAATAAGCCATGGTCATACCAATCACCCATTGCCATAACAAATTCGTTGGTATTTCTATCCGCATCCCATGTTTTTGTGTCTGGATAAATAAAACCTGATTTTGTGTTGGGGTTAAGGTCATCAAAAATACCTTGTACCATCCTTGCATTCATCAACAATCCTTCAATGGGATAATTGTTCCATTTTACACCTTTGTAAGTTAATTCCCCATTGATATAAAACTGATTATCTTTAATGGAAACCGTAGTACTTTTATTTTTACTGCAGGATATGACCCCAAGAAACACAATCGTGATTAATAAAAAATACTTCCCACTTTTCATTGTTCTACAAGTTTTATCAATTTATTTAATACTGGCTTTGCCTTGTTATTTCTATCGAACAATAAAGGATAATCCGTACGTCCTGATATAGGCCAATAATTACGCCAGGTTTGACTATCGTTTACTCCCCAAAAAGTAATTCTACTAATTTTATCATGATTTCTCAGGTACACCTTAAATAAGTCTACATAATGGTCAGCTAAAGCTTGCTGCATGGAATCTGGCAAAGCAGTGACATATGGATTAAACTCAGGCTTATTTTCGTACGACTGACTAACCTCAGCTGTAAGCTCTTCTGTTGGAAAAGGAAGTACCGATATATCTAATTCTGTAATCATTACTTGAACACCAGTTGAAGAGAAGGCATTTATACTAGCTTCAATGTCAGAAATCAGATCCATATCTAAACCATAATGTGCCTGCATTCCTACACCATCAATCCTAACACCTTTTTCCTGAAGCGATTTAACTAATCGAACAGCTCCTTCTCTTTTTTCAGGTTTATACATGTTATAATCATTATAATATAACTCTGCAGTTGAGTCGGCTTCATGTGCAAATTTAAAGGCTAATTCAATAAAATCAGGTCCTATTATATTGTACCACTTACTTTGACGTAATGTACCATCTTCGTTTAATGCTTCATTCACTACATCCCAACCGTGTACCTTACCTTTGTAACGTCCCACAACCGTTGAAATATGCGTTCTCATTCTTTCAATTAACGTATCTCTTGATACTTCAATTCCTGCATTATCCACAAAAATCCACGCAGGAGCTTGCGAATGCCAAACCAAAGTATGTCCCACAATAAAAGAGTTTGTTTGCTCTCCTTGCTTTATAAGACCATCTGCTTGTTTAAAGTCGAATACGCCCTGCTGTGGTTGAAGCACCTCGCTTTTCATACAGTTTTCGGCCACTATTGAATTAAAATGCGTTCTAACAACTTTTAAGGATGATGTATCTTCACCTAAAACTTGAGCTGTATTTAAGGCTGTTCCTATTAAAAATTTGCCTTCGTAAGCTTTCGAAAGCGTCATTACTTTGTCTTTCGATGTTTTTGCTGGAGAAGAGCATGAGCTTAATCCCAATACTAAGAACCCTGCAAGTATATATGATAATTTTGTCTTTAAATTCATGTGTCTTTATTGGTAAAATTAATTTCTGCGAGATCTTAAATCTTCTTCAATTTTTACTTCCATCTTTTTATTGATCTCATAAAAGAAGAGACAGCCACCTCCCAGCAAAAAAGTGATTGTTGGAAATACACTAACCGAAAGCAGAATGCCTTTTATAGTTTCAGGAGCTTGAATAGTCAATTGCTCGTTATATCCATAGGCCGCAAGAATACCGGCTACTAATGCACCTCCAATACTCAATCCTGCTTTTAAACCGAATATCATAGCTGAAAAGATTATAGCTGTAGCCCTTCTATTGTTTTTCCATTCCGAATAGTCCGCTACATCGGCAATCATAGCCCAAAGCAAAGGAATCGTAATACCGTAGAAAAATCCATGAAGTATTTGCGTTATAAAAACAATGGTAATTTTATTAGCTGGGAAAAATAAAAATGCCAAAACACAAAGCGTAGATATAATTAAGGCTACAATAAACACATCTCGTTTTCCATATTTATCGGCCAATGGTTTTGAGAAACCAATTCCTACAATCATAAAGATAATTCCTCCTGCGTTGAATAAACTAAAAGCAGATGTTACCGGATCATCGGGCCAATCAAAACCCGAAAATGTATATTTTAACGATGCTATTAAATCAACAAAACCAATGTTATTTAAAAATGCTGCAAGTGCTTCTTTATTTAAAAAATTGTCGAAGTAATAAATATACATTCCTCCCTTCAGTGCTAGCGTAATAAAAATAAGAATAGTAAGCACTAACATGGCAATCCAAGGTTTATTCTTAAAGAGATCTCCTAGGTCTTCTTTTAAAGATGACTTCTGATCTTTGGTAGGAACAATTCTTTCTTTAGTCGTTAAAAAAGTGATGATTAAAAAGATGACTCCCACGATGGCAAATACAGTCATTACCTTTTCGAAACCAACAGCTTTATCACCATCTCCAAATATTAAAACTAAGGGTAATAATAAGCCCTGTATCGTAAACTGAGCAACCATCACAGCCACAAAACGATACGAAGAAATGCTATTACGTTCTGCCATATCGCCTGTGATAACACCACTTAACGCGGAATAGGGTAGGTTACTTGCCGAATAAATCATCACTAATAGCACGTAAGTAGACATGGCATATATGATTTTGCCCTGAGGTCCGAAATTAGGTGTACTAAAAGCTAATATAGCCATTGCACCAAAGGGTATGGCTGTCCATAAGATCCATGGTCGAAATTTACCCCAACGTGTATTGGTTCTATCAGCAATGGCTCCCATTATAGGATTGAAGAATGCACCTATCATACCTCCAACAAATATGATGGCAGAGGCACTTGCTGGAGGAATCTTATACACATCGGTGTAAAAGAATGCCAGAAAGGTCATCAATGTCTGAAAAATTAGGTTGGCAGCCAAGTCGCCGAGGCTGTATCCTATTTTTTCGATTACTGATATTTTTTGTGATGGTTTATCGCTCATATTTTGAATAATTTCTTAGAAAATAAGATGTGAATTTCTGACCTTAAGTGAAATCAATACAAAAGGTTAATGCCTTATCAACAATATCTTACTTAAGTCTACTTAGAGTCTGTCTTTTAAGTCCGATAACTGCGTTATGCTTATTTTGAAAACAGTCATTTACAAAAGTAAACTCCTTATTTTCAAAACTTCACAAGCCTTGTTCTCGAACATAAAATCTCAGACTCTTAAAATATGAAGACTTATGGACAGACTCTACTTAGAATTGACAGTTATTTTTTGTTTTGCTATGATGTTATCTGATGAATTACCAATATATACCGTGTAGTTTCCATTTTCAATATTCCAGTCGGAAATAGTTTCATCATAAAAAGCCAAATCACTTACAGGTATTTCGATCGTTACATTTTGACTTTCACTGGCTTTTAGATAAAGCTTTTTAAAGCCTTTTAATTCTTTTACAGCCCTATCAACTTTCGATTTCGTTTTACCCACATAAATCTGTACAACTTCTGCCCCATAAATATCACCCGAGTTTTTAACGTTAAGGTTGATCTTAATGGATTCATCTTTTATATAAACTTTTTTGTCGACCGTTACATCTTCCATTTGGAAATTTGTATATGACAATCCATATCCGAAAGGAAATTGCGGTTTAATCTTTTTTGTATCATGCCAGCGGTAACCAACCAAAATATCCTCCAGGTAGTTTTGTTTTATGCTATCTCCCGGGTAGGATATTTCTCCAAAATGATGCGCTGCATTATCTTCGAGTTTAACCGGGTATGAAAACGGTAACTTTCCTGATGGATTTATAACTCCACTTACAATATCCGCCAACGCATTTCCTGCTTCGCTACCATTATACCACGATTGAATTAATCCCTTTGTTTTGCCAAGCCATGGCATTTCAACAGCATTTCCACTGACCAAAACAACTCCCAGGTTAGGATTAACAGCTAATAATTTGTCAATGAGCTCATCTTGACCAAAAGGTAATTTGTAATGTTTTCTGTCTCCTCCCTCACAGTCCTGATGGTGACTTTTATTTAAACCGCCTACATACAAAACAACATCAGCTTTAGAAGCTACTTCAATTGCTTCTTTTACCAATGCATCGGCATCAAGTTCCGAAGGAATTACTTTTTCATAAACAGAAGGTCCTGAAGCATACCCCATGGCATGTAGCACCTTGGCATTTGTAAAACATTGTTCTATTCCTTCCAATGGCGATATTTCATATTTAGCTTTAAGCTCCGATGAACCTCCACCAATAGTCATAGAACGTGTAGCATTCTCTCCGATAACTGCAATGGTTAATTTGGCATTCTTGTCTAGAGGAAAAAAGTCATCCTCATTCTTCAATAATACAATACCATCGGCAGCTACTTTCCTGGCTATTTGAGAATGCTCAACATTGTTCATTCGCCCATAGTTACGGTTAGGGTTCATGCTGGTACGTAGCATCAGTCGTAAAATACGACGGACCTTATCATCTATAACTGATTCTTCAATCTCTCCACTTTTTAATTTCTCCAGAAAAGGTTTAGCCAGAAAGTAATCGTCGTAAGCAAATTTCTCCGAAGCCGTCAATCCATTGGTCCATGTGCCCATTTCTATATCCATACCATTCATAGCGGCTTCATCGGTATTATGAACACTTCCCCAATCAGAAATGACAACTCCTTCAAATCCCCAATCTCCTTTTAAAATTTCATTCATTAAAAGTTGATGGTGACTGGTATGCTGCCCTCTGAATTGGTTATATGCACCCATAATTGACCATGTTTCACCTTCTAAAACGGCAGCTTTAAATGCAGGTAAGTAAATCTCATGTAACGCTCTATCACTTACGTTTACACTAATGTGGTTTCTCCACATCTCCTGATTATTTAGTGCATAATGTTTAACGCAAGCCGCTACTCCATTTTTCTGCACTCCTTTTATATAAGGAACCACCAATTGGGAAGCCAGATAGGGATCCTCGCCCATATATTCAAAATTTCTTCCGTTTAGAGGAGTACGATAAATGTTAACACCTGGCCCCAGTAAAACATCTTTTTTACGATATCTGGCTTCTTCTCCAATAGCTATTCCATACGCATGGGATAGTTCCTGATTAAAGGAAGCGGCCAGACAAGTCAACGCCGGGAAAGCAGTTATCGAATCATTGGTCCAACCGGCATAACCCCAATCATCCCAATTAATCTCCCCTCTAACGCCATGTGGACCATCAGACATCCATAATTCAGGTATACCTAATCGTGGTACTCCTGGAGTACTAAACTTAGATTGAGCATGACACATGGCAACTTTCTCCTCCAAAGTCATCTCCTCCATTATTTCATCAATCTTTGAATCTAGCATTTCTACTTTTTGTCCATTTATATCTATCAAACCTGCTGATAGAATCAGTATGTATATTATAAAGTTTTTCATTCACCAACGTTATTAAATAATGATTCTCCATCAATTATGCCCTAAGCAAATTTGGCACTTCGCCCAAACCTGAATTCCTGAAACTCAAATTTAATATAATAGTCCTTCAAGAAATCCATAGTATGCTTCTTTCTTATCAAAGTTTGCATCAAAAAGTAATGGCCAGTCCATATGCCCATAATGATTTATTAACCAAGTTTCATTATCCTTCATGCCCCAAATAGTTAAAGCATATTGGTTTGCAGTAGGTATATTGTTATATAGGGCTGCCACCTCTTTGTACTTTTCCTTAAGTTCTAAAGCACGAGAACTTGTTAGGCTTGTTAAGTCATTATTCGGGTTCGCTCGAATATCTAATTCTGAATAGTGAACTTTTAATCCACGTTCAACAATACGATTTGTAGCGCTTTCGATGTCATCTTTCTGCGGCCAGTCATATGAGATGTGCATTTGGAAACCAACCCCATCAATAGGTACATTATTCGCTATAAAATCATCTACCATATTAAATGTAGCATCTTGTTTGGTTTGGTCGCTACACATGCTATAATCATTATAGAATAATAGTACATCAGGGTCAGCTTCACGAGCCCATTGAAAACATTTCTTCAAGTAATCATCTCCACCCATTCGCTGGTAAAAAACAGAATTTCGGTACGAACCTGAACCATCTTCAAAAGCCTCATTCACCACATCCCACGATGTAACTTTTCCTTTATAACGAGTAACAACGGTTTTGATATAATCCTCCACTATCGTTTCAAACTCAGCATCTGTTCCACTGTAGTTCACAACCCAGTCTGGTGTAGCATTGTGCCAGATTAAAGCGTGGCCATGCAAATTAAAACTATTGTTAAAAGCATAATCAACAATAGCATCAGATTCTGTCCAGTCGTAAGCCCCTTCATTAGGATACATGATGTTCATTTTCATTTGATACTCTGCTGTTATGCTACTGAACTCTCTTTTCAGCACCACATCATGATCGCCCGTAAGCCTATTGGCTTGTACTACTGTTCCAATAAAAAAACCTGAAGTAGCTTCTTTTAAAGTAACATTGGTTGGAACTTCCGTGGTTGTTTTAATTACATTTGAGTTGTCTGATTCAACACTGCCGTTATATGCTCTCACCCGGTAATGATACTCTGTTGCCCCAGTTAAATCTGTAACCGTCTCTTCAATACCACTAATTTTTTTTGCTTGATACCCCTGTACAAAATCTGAGAAATCGGTATTTGTTGAAATGTCTAATATATAACCCTCTGCGTTGTTTACTCCTACCCACTTAGCTGTGAAACCTGTTTCTGTAATATCATCGGCATTTAAGGCTAGAGGTGATGAAAGGCTAGGGTTTTCGTCTCCTTCATCACTACCACATGATGACATTAAAAATGTTCCTACAATAAGTATTAAAATTTTTAATTGATGCATAATATTTGTTTAATGTTGAGAAGTGCTTCGATATTTTCGAAACACTTCTCTTAATTTTCAAGGATCTTAGAGGTTAACTTGCCACGTTTGGCAAGCAACCTAATATTCATTAATAATATCCGTGGAATCTTAAGTTATCTATCCTAACCGTAGTTGGCGCAACACCACTCCAGCTGTTGATAGCTACTTTTACTTTGCTGATACTCTGCAAGTCCATATCGTGAGTTTGATTACCTGGGTCGTACCCTCTACCAAAGTCATAAGTACTCATTTCAACAGTGATCCACTTACCTACTTCATCTGCTGAGAAAGTATAATCATGTGCCCAAGTTGTTCCTCCATCGTCTATTTGAATTTGCATAGATGAACCTGCTGCACTTACACAATAAACCTCAAAAACAAAGTAAACATCTGCTTGGCTAGTCTCCTGGATTCCAGGATTCGCACCTGATGATGTTTCTGCATTACCCCAACCGTTTGTTGTCGAGCCAGTCCAGGTAATTTCTGCATAGTTACCTTTAAAACCATCTGTATCACTAAACTTAATAGGGGTGTCAGATAAATCTCCATTACTCCACCACTCGTTAATAGCGAATAGACCACCTCCATCTAAATCGTTGTATAAGTACACGTTGTAACCTATATCTACATCTAAATATTCTGTTACACTACCAACAGAAGTCGTTACCACCACATCAGCAGGAACAGAACCTTCAGGAATATTAATGGCAATCTCTGTTGATGACATCTGGCTGTAGTCCGCAGGTTGTCCGGCAAAAGTTACACTCTCAAGGTTCTGAAACCATTCTCCCTGAATAATTGTAGATTCGCCTGCTTTTGGACGTGCCGGAGTAAAAGAGGTAATCTCAGGTTCTGGCTGAAGAATCTCGAAAGGTTGCAATACTTCAGTATCGTTTTTATTGATGAATAAGATTTGTTGCAATCCTATTTCACTTCCTAAATCCTCATCAAACGGAACATTAAACATTATTGCTACAGCAGAGTTTAAAACTGGGTTAAATACTACATTCACAGTATCTACTGTAGTAACAAAACCTATCGATTTCATTTTATCTAGCTCAACTCCTTCTGCAATAATTAAATCGCCAGGGAAACCTTGGGCGTAAGTTGAAATTTCATCATTGGTAGATCTTAATAATGAAAATTCAGGATTGTACGTTTCTTCATCCTCGCAAGAGGTACTAACAGACATTATTCCTACAAATAAAGCTGCCAATATGCTATATTTTAATAATTTCTTCATTTCAAAAGCTTTAAATGTTAGTTAAAATCGTAAGCAACAGGGTCTTCTTTCAGAAGTGGATTGATATCTGTTTCTACCTGAGGAAGCGGCAATAAGAAATCGCTTTCTTGCGGAACCACAAATCTACCACCACCTTCTGTTCCTTGCGATGGATCATCACGGTCAGCCAAAAATGCTCTATCCGTATTCGATAAAATATCGATTGCTTTTGTCCGGTTGATACGAGCTAAATCGAACCATCTGTCGCCACTTTCAATCACAAGCTCTATTCTTCTTTCCTGAAGGATATCATCTAAAGTTACTTCAGTTAAAGCATCCAAACCAGCACGCTCACGCACAGCATTAATATCTGCCAGCGCAGTAGCATCTGTTGTAGAAGAGGCTGTTCCTAAAATAGCTTCCGCACGAATTAGCAATACCTCAGCATACCTTAATATATGGGTATTGATATCTGTATTCATAAAGTTTACTGAAGGCCACTCCTCGGCTGAACCTACAATATATTTTCTGAAACCTGCATAGTTATTGGACAATGAATTCTCCACTAAATAACCACCTTCTTTGGTTACTAACTCAGGATAAAAGTTGCCTTCTTCCATAATACTCGGATGTCTTCTTAAATCACCCTCTTCATAGGCAGCAATAAAATCGTTACTCGGAATAAAAGTTGACCAGCCATCACCCGTTCCTGTTAATTTTCCAGCAGCTGCCAAATAAGCCTGGTGTGTATTGGTATAATACCAATGTTCTCCTTGCGGTGGAGAAACCCATTGCAACTCAAAAATTGATTCGTTATTGTTATCACTGCTTACACCATCTTGATGCTGGAAATTATCTGAATAGTCAGGCATCAAGGAATATTTTCCACTTTCAATTACTTTATCAGCGTAAACTTTAGCATTGGCATAATCTTCCAATGTTAAATACACTTCGGCTAACATGCCGTTTGCTGCTCCGGAGGTCGCTCTACCAGCATTTGTCTCCGACCAGGCTAAAGGTAATAACTCAGCTGCTTCTTTTAAATCACGCTCTATTAAAGTGTAAATATCCTCTACCCTGTTCTTATAAACTACGGCATCGGTTCCATATTGGTTAATATCTTCTAAAATAGGGACAGGACCAAAGGTGCGTACCAAAAAATAGTAGGCTACGGAACGCATAAATAAACCTTCTCCTCGCGACCATTCTTTCGCCTCATCAGTTACTGCAGGGCCTGTTTTGTTTTCTACGATATCTAATAAACTGTTAGCATAGGCCACAACTGAAAATAATGATTGGTAGCCCTCTGTTGAAAACTGATTTGCTGCAAAAACTGCAAACTTGTTAAACTGAGCAATATCTACATAATCGCCAGAAGCATTACCAGCATATACATCTAAGCATAAAATAAATTTCTCGTTGAAATAAAACCAAGGTCGATTATAAAGTGCCGCACCACCAGTCAATAACTGATCGTCGTTATTGTAATAATTATCAATTGTTATTTTATCCTCAGGGGCAATGTCCAGAAAATCTTCTGAACATGCTGTCATAAAGACCAATAACATTAATATTCCTAATATCTTATATTTGTACATATCTCTTTTCTTTTAGAATTCAACGATTAAAAATCAAGTTTTAAACCAAATAAATAAGTGCGTGGCACAGGGTATCTTCCATTATCGATACCTGCTAACAATGCATTGTTACTATGCCCACCAATATCCGGGTCGTATCCACTATAATTAGTAAAAGTATGTAAGTTTTGGATCGTTGCGTAAGCTCTTAAGTTCGATATGATTCCGGTCTTCTTAATCCACTTTTCAGGAAGTGTATAACCTAAAGTAATATTTTGAATACGTAAAAATGATCCATCCTCAACATAGCGATCAGATACCCTTGCATTTGAATTAGGATCACCCGAAACGTAACGTGGCATATCTGTATCTGTATTACTTGAGGTATACCTGTTGGCCACTTTTACAGATTGGTTACCATATGGCTCAGTCATTCCTTCCGTTACCTTACGTGTCCAGTTAATTATATCGTTTCCATAAGAACCATATAATGAAAAGGCTAAATCCAGATTTTTATATGATAAATTGTTTGAAAGACTAAAAGTAAAATCAGGGTGAGGGCTACCGATAATCGTTCTGTCGTTATCATCTATCACGCCATCATCATTTACGTCTTTGAATTTATAATCACCTAACCATACACCATTGTTTTCATCAATAGTTCCCTGAGATGGCGCATTATTTAATTCATCCATACTGGTAAATAAACCATCGGTTACGTAACCATAAAACTGACCAATTGGATTGCCTACAGAAGTTTGCGTAACTGTTTGGTTAAATTGAATAACCTGTGTAATCGTTGAATTTTCATCAGCCAATTTTGTTAACTCATTCCTGTACATAGAAAAAACAATACTTGAGTTCCACTTAACTGGACTGCTAGAATTTGTATTCACCGTATTGATAGACAAGTCAAAACCTTTGTTGCTCATCTCACCCAGGTTTACATATGGAGCTGAAAATGCTTCACGTCCATAATAGTAAGCCATTGGCAACTGATATAAGAAGTCTTTTGATTTTTTAATGTAAAAATCAGCGTCCATGTTAATACGGTTATTAAAGAAACCTAATTCCAATCCTAAGTTGGTAGAAGTAGTTGTTTCCCACTTAACATCCGGATTAGCAATATTACCAGGTATAAAAGCAGAACCATATGCTGAGTTAATGGTTGCCAGAGACTGACCGTAAGCATAAGCTCCAATATTTTGGTTACCTACCTCTCCGTATCCTGCACGAATCTTAACCCAATCCAATGTTCCTTTTAGCGATTCCATAAACGGCTCTTCACTCACTACCCAACCAGCTGAGAATGATGGAAAATAACCCCATTTATTGTTTGGGCCAAAGTTAGAGGAAGCATCCGCTCTAAAAGTACCCGTTAATAAATACTTATTGTTAAAACTATAATTAGCTCTGGCGAAAGCCGATTGCATTGCCCATTGGTTCTGCATACTGGTTGCGCCTGCTGTTTCTGAATCTCCAATAGATAAAGCTGTTAAATCGTTGGTTAAAAATCCACCTCGACTGGCTTGAATTTGTTCCCAATCTGAGTGTTGCCCCTCATGACCTGCCATTACTGTTACATTATGAACGCCAAACTTTTTTGAGTAAGTCAGGAAATTTTTCATAATCCAATAAAAACTGTTGGTATTATACTTAAAAGAAGTACCTGTTTCGTTCACTAAATCACCAATCTCGTATGATGGATTAAACGATGACATTTGGTTGAAGTTAAAGTCATAACCTAACTCACTCCTTAATTTGAAATCTTTTAAGAAACTTATTTCAGAATAAATGGTACCTAACACTTTGTTTCTTTCAAGATATGACGAGCGAATACTAGACCATGCTACCGGGTTTCCACCGCCGCCAGAACCAACTCCATCGGCTCCAATTGGTCCACCCCAGCTACCATCCGAGTTATAAACCGGAACCTCTGGTGATTGTCTTAAAGCACCCATAATAACCCCATCCTCAGAATCGTTATAAGCAATATTCTCTTTACCATTACTGGCTGTAATTGTGTTACCTATTTTCAGCCAATCATTAACCTGATGGTCCATATTTAATCGTAAAGCAAAGCGCTCATAATCTGTATTAATCAAGATACCATCCTGTTGGTAATAGTTGAACGAAGAATAAACTTTAGTCTTCTCCGAGCCTCCTGAAACAGATAGCTGATGATTGGTAATCGGTGCAATTCTAAATACTTCCTCTTGCCAATCTGTACCTTTTCCTAATAAACTAGGATCGAGGAATGAATCTTTCGGGTCTTGTCCATCCTGAACTCTTACTTCATTTAAATACTCAGCATATTGAGGTAAATCCATTACATCCAGATACTTTGTAATTTGCTGAACACCATAATACCCATCGTAAGAAATTTTTGACTTTCCTTTTTCTCCACTTTTTGTAGTAATTAATATTACACCATTAGAAGCTCTGGATCCATAAATAGCTGTTGCAGACGCATCTTTGAGTACTTCGATGGAAGTAATATCATTCGGGTTAATTGTTGAAAGGGCACTTACTTTGGTTTGTCCACTTTCTCCCCCCATAGTAGCAAAACTAAAACTATCGTTGTTTGAGTTACCATCAATCGGTACACCATCCACAACGTAAAGCGGCTCATTACTACCTGTAAGCGATGTTACACCACGAACACGTACAGAAATACCACCACCTGGCGCACCTGAGTTTTGAGAGATAGTTACACCTGAGACTTTTCCTTGAAGTGCCTGATCGATGGCTACAAATGGCTGGTCTTCCAACTCATCCGCTTTAATGGAGCTGACTGCTCCTGTTAAGTCGCGAGCCTTGGTAGTACCATAACCAACAACAACAACTTCTTCCAGATCCTGAAGATCTTCTGCAAGGGAAATATCGATGGTTTTACGCCCATTGATTTCCACCATTTGTTGTTGAAAGCCAATAAAACTAAACTGTAATTTTCCATTAGCCGGAGCTTCAATCGTGTATACTCCATCAAAGGTGGTTATGGTTCCTGTTGTAGTACCCTGAATGGATACATTAACACCCGGAATAGGTTCCCCGCTAGAGTCAAGCACCTCACCAGTTACTTGTATATCTTGCGCAAACAGACTTAACTGCATGCAAACGAAAAAGAGGATCAGACATCCTTTCTTCAACATTTCTTTAAATTTCATAAAATATAGATTTAAAAAATCAATAGCTCGTTTACAGATTTAATTGGTCTTTATATGAAAACGATCTATCGCCAATTGGGTTAATTAACAATACTTAATTCTCTTGTTTCTCTATGTTTTTCCTTTTTCTTTCATCATTTATTAGATTTAAATAATTATAACTTATCGTGTTTTTAAATCCCCCATATTAATTCAGGTGAAAGACTTCACCTTCTGACACTTCGACACTGATACTTTCTGTAATCACTCTTTTGTTTTGCTGAGCAACCTTATTTGGCTGTTGTCCCCCAACAGTAATGTTTACTAGTCCATTTTCCAGGATATATTGATTCTCCTGATTCAGCAGTGCAATATCCTGAGGTGTTAGCACAAATTTGACCTTCTTACTTTCATTAGGCTGTAGTGAGATTCTTTTAAAACCTTTTAAGCTTCGTATCGCTTTCTTCAATTGAGTTTCAGGATGAGCAACATACAACTGAACAACCTCCTCTCCTGAAATTTTTCCTGTATTCTTTACTTCAACAGAAACACTTAACGTTTCGCCAGCACAGATTTTGTTCGGCATATCAAGCTTACTGTATTCAAAATTTGTATAACTTAATCCATAACCAAACTCGTATAACGGTTTACCCGTAAAGTACCTATAGGTCTTACCTTCCATGCTGTAATCATCAAATGAAGGAAGTTGATCAACCGATTTGTAAAATGTTAAAGGTAAACGACCTGAAGGATTACAATCGCCAAAAATAATATCAGCGATAGCCGTACCCCCAGCCTGACCAGGATACCAAGCTTCAAGAATAGCTGGGATATTTTTGGCTTCCCAGTTAAAAGCAATGGCACTACCATTTAACAGCACCAAAATCGTTGGTTTACCTATTTTATGAATGGCTTTGATTAAATCTGTTTGAACAGTAGGTAATTTAATATCTTCTCTATCACCTTGTGTAAAACCTTCCACTTTCACCTTCATCTCTTCGCCTTCCAACATTGGGCTTAAACCCATACACATCACCACTAAATCAGCCTTTTCAGCAAGATCAATGGCTTCTTGTTTTAAGTTATTATTTGGCTCTTCCCAAAGTAGTTTTACAGTAGCATATTCCGTTTTATTTTGAACATACTCCACTTTAATAGCATATGACTTACCTGCTTCTAATGTGATAAAATCGTATTCTTTTAATGGATGATGCTCACTCTCATAACTAGCAATTTGTACACTATCTATCCATAATTTCATTTGAGGAAAGGCCTCTACACCAATGGCGTATTTTCCTGAAACTTCAGGAACAACAACACCTGTCCATCGCACACTAAAAGTATCCGTGTTTAAAGATTTGTCTGGCGCTAAATTCCACCATGTAAAATCAATCTGCTCATCTACACGATACACTTGAGCTTTACCCCGAAAATTCTTATTGTCATAATATTCACCCTTCAGACCTTTGGTCCTCATGGTTTTATCAACAAATAAAACACGAGATGGAATCACATCAAATAAAGGAAGACTATCTGCTAAATGACAACCTACAGCGTAATTTACATCCGCTTGCGGAAGTTTATTTTTGATACCTAAATATGGCGTTACCGGGTTAGATGGATATCCATGATAATTACCTAACAAAACATCTACATTATTAGCATTAGGTCCAATAACTGCTACCTTACTAACTTTCTTAGTGAATGGAAGGATATTATTTTTATTCTCCAATAGTACAATCGACTTTTGTGCTGATTCCAATGCCATATCCTGATGCTTCTTTGAATCGATCACATCGTGCGAGATGTTTGAATAAGGAACATCTTGATCATGATCAAACATTCCTAACTTCATTCTGGCCAGAAAAACACGCTTTACAGAAACATCAATTTCTTCTTCTGTAACAAAGCCATGTTTAACAGCCTCTACTAATGCAGGATATGAATTTCCACAATTCAAATCAGTCCCTGCCCTTAAAGCAATCGCCGCAGCCTCAGCTTTTGTATTCACTATTTCGTGTGCATCCTTTGCATAAAAATCAACTACCGCCCAGCAATCAGAAACAATATAACCATCAAATCCCCAGTCGTTACGTAACAATCCAGAAAGCGCTGAATTCCCACAACATGGTTGCCCGTTATAACTATTATACGCACACATCACAGAATATACATTCGCACTGTCAATAGCCATTTTAAACTGCGGACTATAAGTCTCCAGAAAATCATATTGACTAGGTGTAGCATTAAAGCTATGGCGGGATGATTCAGGACCACTATGCACTGCAAAATGCTTAGCGGTTGCAATCAATTTAAAATATTTTGGATCATTACCCTGAAGTCCTTTTATATAAGCCACGCCCAACTTCCCGGTTAGAAATGGATCTTCGCCATAGGTTTCCATACCTCTTCCCCAACGTGGATCGCGGAAAATATTAATATTCGGCGTCCAATAGGTTAAACCTTGATAAATACCTCTTTTTCCATCTTTAGTAAAAGCATGATACTTAGCACGGGCCTCGTCTGAAACTACGTCGGCAATGCTAAACATAGTACTATCGTCCCACATTGCTGCCATTCCAATGGCCTGAGGAAAAACGGTTGAAACACCAGCTCTGCCTACTCCATGCAAACATTCGTTCCACCAATTGTATTCAGGAATATTTAATCTTTCAATGGCTGGTGCATTATATACTAACTGAGACACCTTTTCTTCTAAAGTCATTTGTGATACTAAATCATCAACCCTTTCTTTAAAGCTTAATGATGTATCCGCATACTGTTTATTATTATCACAAGATGACAATACTGAAAAAACAGTAATTATAATTAATAGTCGGATGTAAAAATTTACTGGCATTGTGGATGTATTTTAAAATGAGTTTTCAAGTGTTAAAACTTGTTATACAAATCTATCCACAACCCTACACTTAGGCATTATAAGCCGTTACACATGCTTGTATATTCGTTACATGACTTTGTTATAGGTTACAAATCCTTTCGCAAAGGTTACATCTGCCCCTAAAACTGAATGTTTTATATTTTTAAAGATGCAAAACGTTTCATTTTTCCTATTTTAGATTTTTAACAGAATGCCTTTATCATGCTAAAACCAAGAAATCACTTTCTAATCTTTTTATTTATTCTAATTGCTCAGTTTTTGAGTGGTCAGAACAAATACTTTTTTGATTATAATGAAGGTCTTTCAAATAGCTTAATCAATAAAGTTTATCAGGATCATTTAGGGTTTATTTGGGTAGCCACCGAAAATGGCTTAAACCGGTTTGATGGTATAAAATTCTCAACATTTACAGAAGCCGAACACCATTTAAAAGCCAACTATGTAATTACGATAACAGAAGACTCTAAAGGTAAGATATGGTTAGGTCTGGTTAACGGTCTTCAGGTATACGATCATACTTCAGAAACTTTTATCGAAGTTAAAATATTTATCGAAAACCAACAGATTCATCCTTTTGTAACTTCCATTCTAGAAACTAAAAATGGTGACATATGGATAGCTACGTCAGGATTTGGACTAGTTCAAATACCAAAAGATTTAGGTCGCCCCAGATATTCAACCCGACTTAACAAACAGTTCTGTAGTCTTCATATACGGAAATTATTTGAAGATAAGGATGGATTATTGTGGATAGGCTCCGATAATGATGGTCTGAACGCTTATAATAGAACAACAGGAGAAGTTAAAACATATTCGAACTCAGAGCATAGCTACATTTCCGTTCCCGGCAACGATATTACCTCTATTTGTGAAGATGAGCAAGGCAACTTATTTATCGGTAGCTTAAAAGAAGGCTTGTGTAAATTAAATAAACAAACAGGGGCGGTAACCCGAATCTTTTCGCCCACTCATAACAAATATCAGATTCCTGTTAAGGATTTAATGTTCGATTCTAAAAAAAGATTGTGGGTTGGTACCGATGGTTTAGGATTATATCGTTATGATCCTGAAAAAGAAGAACTCCATGCATATTCTCCATCCAACTCCACCTTTGATTTTTCTAAAAGTAAAGTGCATTGTGTAATGGAAGATAATGGCGGTAACATCTGGGCCGGCATATTTCAGAAAGGACTATTCCTTTTTCCAGAAACAAAAACGCTATTTAATCATTACGGATACAAAGCTTTTGGCTCAAATAGTATCGGATCTAGCTGTGTAACTGCAATAGACGGCAATAACAATGAACTTTGGATAGGTACTGATGGAGATGGACTTTACAGGGTAAACAGAAGAAACCAACAGGTTTCTCATATTGATTTATTAGACAAAAGAGGAAACCCAATTAGTACAAATATCTTTAGCTTAAATAATTCGAACGATAAATATTTATGGATTGGCACCTATTCCAATGGCCTGTTGCGTTACAATAAAAGTAATGGTCAGGTTAATTCATTTAAAAATGATCCGGAAAACCCTTTAAGCTTACCCAGCGATAAGGTAGGATGTATTGAATCGGGAGATGATGGGGAATTTTGGATTGGTACCTTAGGCAAAGGTTTGGTGAACTTAAACACCTCCAGCAATCAGTTTACTTTAGGATTAGACATTAACGATTCGTTGAACAGTTTAATTCCGCAATGGATTAACGATATATACATTGATGAAAATAAGAACTTTTGGATTGGCACTTACGATGGGTTGGTATATGTGAATCCATCAATCAATAGTCTTTCTATTTTCACACAAGAAGGCAATTACCTTCCTAGCAATGTTGTCTATTGTGTTAAGCGTGATTATCAAGGCAATATATGGGTGGGCACCTACAAAGGTTTAGTAAAAATAGCTACCTCTGATATGTCGTTTACTACTTTTACCATTGATAATGGAATGGCTGGAAATGTTGTCTGTGCCATTGAAGAAGACGAATACTATCAACTATGGATCAGTACACATAATGGCTTAAGTCGTTTAGACCCTACCAACAACAACTTTGTAAATTATTATGCTTCCGATGGTTTACAATCCAATGAATTTTATAGAAACTCCGTTTTTAAATCGGACAATAGCAACTTGTATTTTGGGGGTATTAATGGCATCACTGAGATTAGGAAAGATTATAACAAACATATACCCCAAGCGCCCAAAGTGATGTTAACTGATTTTCAGCGCTTCAATAAAGCTGTTCGTATTGGCGAAAAATCGGGCCATCATATTATCCTAAAAAAATCTATTGTCGTAGCTGACACCATTAATCTGGCAGAAAAAGACAATGTATTTTCTATTGCATTTACTTCGTTAGAGTTAGCTAATCAATCCCGGATAAATTACGAATATATGATGGAAGGTTTTGATACGGACTGGAATACCAGCAATTCGTACAATAGAATAGCCACATATACAAATTTATCACATGGTTCTTATCAGTTTTTAGTGAGAGGAGTAGATAAAAAACTATATTCTGAACCCAGGAAGCTCACCATTATTATCCATCCACCCTGGTTTAAAACTAATGCAGCAAAGTTACTTTGGATACTATTGTCATTCGCTATTATTTTTATTGGATTTCAACTATATAAGCAAACGTTTAAACGAATAGAAGTAGAGAAACTGAATGAAAAGAAAATGCAATTCTTCATTAATATCTCCCACGAAATAAGAACACCATTAAGTTTAATTATTGATCCATTAGATAAACTCCTTGAAAATAAAGTGGACAATGAAACAAAAAGGTTATATGCTATAATGCAGCAAAATACTAATCGTATTTTTAGGTTAATCAATCAATTGATGGATGTTCGTAAAATTGAGAAAGGGCGTATGTTAGTTAAATACCAGGAAACTAATCTGCTTGATTTTATCAATGAAATTAGTCAATCATACAATTATCTGGCTTCTTCAAAAGATATTCAATTTAATATTGAATGCGTTAATCCAGCCATAAAAATATGGATGGATCCCTTAAATTTCGAGAAAGTTGTGGTTAACCTGCTATCTAATGCATTTAAGTTTACACCAGAAAAAGGCAGGATAAACATAGAGATTATTGAAGTTCCTGCTACTGCAAACACTCCTGCCTATGCTCAAGTTAGTGTTTCGGATACTGGTGTTGGTATTAAGAAAGTAGATTTAGAAAAGATATTTAATCGTTTTTATCAGATCAATACTCCCGAAACCAGACATATTACCGGTACTGGAATTGGACTTCATTTATCTCGTTCTTTAGTGGAGTTACATAAAGGAAAGTTGTTTGCGGAAGGTGGGGAAAATGGTGTAGGAAGTACTTTTTATGTTCAGATCCCCCTAGGTAATCAACATCTGCCGCAAGAAGATTTAGTAGTAGATGAAAATCTTCTTCCTGCGCCTTCGCATAAACATAGCTATAGAATAGTAACCGAACGAAGCTCATGGGGTAAAAAAGAGCTTAAGCCTAAAACATCCTATAAGATTATGGTGGTTGAGGATGAGGTTGAAATTAGAGAATATCTGACCGAGGAGCTTTCAGACAGGTATAAGGTTATTGCATGTGAAAACGGAAAACAGGCACACGCAATTGTTTTTGAGGAGAAACCGGATTTAATTATCAGTGATATAATGATGCCGGAAATGGACGGGATTACTTTTTGCAAAAAAATAAAAAGCCATGTTGAAACCAATCATATCCCTATTATTCTTCTTACAGCACTTTCAAAGGAAGAGGACAAAGCGGAAGGTATTGAAACAGGTGCCGATATGTATTTGGTAAAACCTTTTAATACAAATTTCCTCAAAAAATCAGTGGCCAATCTAATTGAAAACCGAAAAAAGATATTGGCTAAAGCTGAAAAGAAAGCTGAAAAATACCAGGTTGAACCTGTTGAAGTACAGTCGCACGATGAAATTTTGATGCAAAAGGTGATGACCATTATTCGGGATAATATTTCTAATAATGATTTGAATGTTGAAATGCTGGCAGATGGTGTTGGTATTAGTCGTGTGCATATGCACCGTAAACTAAAGGAAATCACCAATCAATCGGCTCGTGATTTAATTAAAAATGTGCGCATGAAGCAAGCTGCCTATATTTTGGTCAATAAAAAATTAAACGTAAGTGAGGTGGCTTATTCTCTCGGGTATTCAAGTCTTTCGCACTTTTCTACTTCGTTTAAGTCGTACTATGGAATTTCTCCCAAGGAGTATATGGGGCAACAGAATATTGATAAAGAATAATGTTAGCCATTTAACCCACAATATGCATTAGAAAATCTATTACACATTGAAATTGTTTCAAAACAAGACACTCCGCTGCTTCACTTCAACTCACCATAACGATGCTCCCGAAAGTAATCGGGACAAGTTATGCCCCGTTTCGGTAAAGCCTTGTTTTATTGGACTTTCAATGTTCACCACGAAGTTCTAATGCATAATCCGGGTTTAAAGTGAATAATAGTAATTACAAATGAGCCATATTAGATGTTGGTATATTTAGTTGCTTTTTTTAAAAGAAAAGTGGTAAAATTTAAGGTTCATTAAATAAATAAAATAAGTAAAGTGGATATTTTGTCAATCACAAGATTTCCTGAATGGTTTTTGCGGCTAGTTTTACACATTCTTTGCAGCTGAGTTCGTGTGCTATCCTAATATCTTTACAGCATATACTGCCGCCATTGGCGATAAAGGTATCCTTTAGCTTGTTTTGCAGGTTTTGGTCTTTAACCAGAATAAGTGCCGCATGAAGCGCCCCGCAGGTGCCCCCTTCAGCCTTCCCTCTTCCTTGTTTTTTGGCTTCTGCGATGGCACTTTCGTCCACACTAAATTCTTGCTGAAAAGTTTTAAGAATAGCCTGGGCGCAGTTAAATCCTTCTTTACCGTGGTAGAGACGTAATGCCTGTTCTACTTTCATTAATTTTGTAATTTATTTTTTACTATGCTTCCCTTTCCCAGGTTGTTGTTACTGTGTAAAGAGGAAACCCTGGTTCGACAAGAGATAACCTGCTGAGATAAGAGGAAAAACATCTGCGACAAGAGGTAACATTACTGCGACAAGAGGTAACTCCGGTGCGACAAGAGGTATCCTGCTGCAATAAGAGGAAACACTGCTGCAACAAGAGGTAACTCTGGTGCAAAAAGAGGAAACTACGGTGCGACAAAGGGTAACCTGCTGCGATAAGAGGAAACATTGCTGCGACAAGAGGTAGCTCCACTGCGACAAGAGGAAACACTGTTGCGACAAGAGGTAACTCCGGTGCGATAAAGGCCCACCGATCCGCGATAGCTGGCCTATTGCACTGTGATAACACCTCTGGCAATTCGATAACCCCTAAGATGGTGGTGATAACCATCAAATGTGAGGTGAGAAGAACCTTTTGAACGTGAGATAAGTCATTATTGATCCCGAATCTCCGCTCCCTTTTCCGTCTTCTACTTGGATCTTCTAATTTGTTTAAAACTGATACCCAATGTTTTCTCAAACCATCTGATTTGTTTAATCTCGGCAGAAGTGATTAATGCCAAAGAAATACCCCTGTTGCCTGCACGAGCGGTTCTGCCGCTACGGTGTGTGTAATACTCATCTTTATCGGGCAGTTGATAATGAACCACGAAGGCGAGGTCGGCAATGTCAATTCCTCGTGCGGCCAGATCTGTGGCTATCAATAAGCGCAGAGATTCGTTTTTAAACGCCCGCATCACTTTGTCGCGCTCCACTTGCTTCAGGTCGCCCTGAATAGCATCTGTGGCAATGTTCTTGGCTTTAAGTTGTTTGGCCAAAGTTTGGGCTGCTGCCTTTGTTTTGCAGAAAACAACGCCCCTGGCATGCGGATCCGAGTTTAGCATCTGAATCAGAACATGCAGTTTTTCACTTTCCTCGCAAACCAAAAACTGATGGTCGATATTCCTGTTTACCTGACGCTTTTTGTTAATCTCAATTTTTACAGCCTTATTAGAGAGGTGTCGTTTAACGATTTTTTTGATACCGTCGGGCATGGTGGCCGAAAAAAGCCATTTGTTTTCAACGGCAGGGAGCATGGATAGTATTTCGTCCAGCTCTTTTTTAAATCCCATGCTTAACATCTCGTCAGCCTCGTCCAAAATAACGGTATGCACTTTTCGAAGATCCACCGCTTTACGCTTTACCAAATCAATCAGGCGGCCCGGCGTGGCAACAACAATGTGTGTTGGGCGACGCAAGGCACTGATTTGCGGTTCAATTTGCGCACCTCCAAAAACAGCTTCCGTAAATATCTTGTCGGAATACTTGGTGAACTTGAACAGTTGTTTGGCAATCTGTTGTCCTAATTCCCTTGTCGGGCATAGGATTAAGCCTTGCACTTCTTTTTTCTTAGCATCCACCCGGTGCAATAAAGGCAGACCAAAGGCTGCTGTTTTTCCGGTGCCTGTTTGTGCTTGTGCAATCAAATCGGTATGGCTTTGCAATAGCAAGGGGATGACTTGTGCTTGTATGTTGGTAGGTGTAACGATGTTCATTTCGTTAATGGCTGTAACAAATTGTTTTTTTACACCTAGTTGTTCAAAGTTTTCCATGTATTTCCGTTCTATTTAAGTTCTAAAAGTACTACATTTTCAACATGGTGCGTGTGTGGGAACATATCAACCGGTTGAATTTTTAATACTTTATATTTTTCATCTAATATATTTAAGTCTCTTGCCTGTGTGGCTGAATTGCAGCTTACATAAACAATTCTGGGGGCATTGGTTTTAAGAAGGGTCCTAACCACATCCTCGTGCATGCCCGCCCTTGGGGGGTCCACGATAATGACATCGGGGGCACCGTTTTCCTCCATGAAAATGGGGTTCAGCACATCCTTCATGTCACCGGCATAAAAGGTGGTATTGTCTATTTTGTTGTTGTTTGAGTTGATGACGGCATCTTCAATGGCTTCGGGAACATATTCTACCCCAACTACTTTTTGCGCATTTGAAGCCACAAAGTTGGCGATGGTCCCGGTTCCGGTGTATAGGTCGTAAACCACTTCATTTCCTGTTAGTGAGGCAAAATCACGGGTGACTTTATAGAGTTCGTAGGCTTGTTCAGAGTTGGTCTGATAAAAGGATTTTGGCCCGATTCTGAATTTGAGGCCTTCCATCTCTTCTTCAATATATTCGCGCCCGTGAAAGCAAAGCACTTCCTGGTCGCCAATGGTATCATTGGCTTTTTCGTTAATCACGTAAAGCAAGGAGGTGATTTGCGGAAACTCCTCTTTCAGGTGATTTAAAAGTCCTTCTCTTTTTTCCACATCCTCGTGGTAGAACGCAACAATAACCATGACTTCCCCTGTTGAAGTTGTGCGTATGATCAATGTCCTTAAAAAGCCTTCGTGGTTGCGGATATCAAAAAATGTCAACCCATTCGCCAGTGCATATTTCTTTATGGCCAGACGGATACTGTTGGATGGTTCTTCCTGCAAATAGCACTTCTCAATGTCGATCACCTTGTCAAACATTCTGGGGATATGGAAGCCCAGACCATATCGCTCAACAGAGTCCTGGGGAATATCCATTTCATGTTCCTCCACCCACCTTTTGTTTGAAAAGGTATATTCCAGTTTGTTACGGTAATACCGATCTTTTTTAGAAGCAATTATGGGCATCACTTCCGGGAGGTCGATTTTACCGATTCTTTGCAGGTTATTTTCAATTTCACGTTGCTTGTATTTTAACTGTTCGGAGTAGGGTAGAGCTTGCCACTTGCAACCGCCGCACTTACCAAAGTGAGCACAGAAAGGTTCAACCCTGATATCGGATAGTTTATGATATTGCGTCACATACCCTTCGTAAAAACTTTTACGTTTTTTATTGACTTGAACGTCTACAATATCGCCGGGAACGGCATTTTGTACAAATAATACTTTTTCATCTATCCTGGCCAATGCTTTTCCTTCCGCAGCCACATCTATTATCTCAACTTGCTCAAACAGCGGCTTTCTTTTTCTTGATCTTCCCACGGTAACTAGCTTTATACGTGCGTTTAAATTACCAAGCCTGACCTACAAGGCAATGCTTAGTATGATATTACTATTGATTGTGATTTTTTGTTCCGGCCATACCGGTTCAATTTGGCTGCAAAGATAAAAAAAAGACCGTCATTCATTTGACGGTCTTTATATTTTATTCCCCAAAGGGATTATCGTTAAAATTGTTCAACTGCGTTGGAGTTGGGTCAGCACTATTTGCTGCCGAACTTGGAACCGGCGGTGGATCTTCACCCGTATATGTCATCATTACCAAAGAAATTTCATTGTCTATGGCATGAGCGGTGATAACGGGTTTGGAATATTTCTTTTTGTTGTTAGTGCTCATCGGTACAAAAGTAAATGAAAGATTTAAATTTCACTAATTAATAACTACTTTTTTTGAGGTTACATATTCATCCCCAATCACCTTGACAACAAATATACCGTTTGGCCTATCTAAAGTAATCTGATTTAAGGAATACTCGTCTAGTCTTCCGGCCTTGATCATTTTCCCGTCCATATCATATACGGAATACTCCGCGTTGTTTAACTTTTCAACGTCGATAAAAACGATCTTCTTATTAGAATAAATAGAAACTGGTTTTTTTAATAATTCCTTAACTATATCGGTGCTGATGCTACCCACTAATTTCAGACTGAACCTATCTGTTGCGGTAATGGCTTCAGAATGAAATGTATATGAATCTTCAGCATTTAAATCTATGGTTACGCCTTCCTGATGGTCCGTTAATAATACCTGCAAACCATTGTTGATATTTTGAACATCTTTTAGTCTGATAGAAAAATCACCGGTTTTTTGAGTTTTATAAGCTAATGGTATAATCATGTTGTCGGTAAGCTCAGGCAACGAATTAATAGCCAGTTTTTTCTCATCCACCAGGGTAAACATTTCTATAGCATCTGTATTAAATCCAAAGAATCTTTCCGTATCATATCTTTCAAACGATTCGGCAGCATTTGGATTAAAGGTAAATAGTTGTTCGCATTTAACGCCATTATGGACGCCTTCCAATCTAATATTAGGTATGGTATAGGAACTGGCTGACGATTTCAGGTATGATGTATGGTTGTGGTCGAGCAATGTTTCGTCCACGGATAAAGATCCAGCAACTGTTTGACCCGATTCCCAAACGGCTTTAACCCAGAATGCATGTCCGCTAGGAATAAGTGAGGCATCACCTTCCAGGTTAATTTGTGAGTCGTCGGAACCATTGTAGCTACCATATACACCATCCACATATATCCAAAATTTATCTTCAATATTTGAAGTGTCACTAGCGGTAAGTAAATCCCAATCCAACGCTGCAGTATACGGGTTGCCGGCAAGGGTAAAGCCTGAGTTCTTAGGTGTTCCGTTTACATCCAGCGAATAAGCGCCACTGTGTAACGCGCCGCTGTAAAGTAAATCATCCGAACTTTTCAGGATATATCCATCCATCGAACCAAAACTTGATCCACTATCATGGGCAACCCAGCTTCCTGTGGTGTTATCCCATGAATAAATAGATCCATCTGCTCCAACACTATTAGGGGTAGCTCCTTGTACCGGAGAACTTACAAATTCGTATTCGTTCGGATCGGTTATGTTTTGCTCGACGTTAATGTTCGAACTTGATACGGATAAGGTTCCATCAATGATAAGCGATCCGGTGCCTGTGGCATCACTCTTAAGTGTCAATTCCTCGCTTAGCGAAACGGTAACGCCAGACTCTATGGTTACACTCCCTAATGGTTCAATAATTAAATTAGGCAGACTTGCGTTAGAACTGATTCGCATTAAAGAAGAACCGGATTCAACTACCACACTGGCACCACTGGAATATCCCGCATCATAGTTATTGCTGTTTAAGAAATCATTATCGCCGGCATTTCCATTCCAGGTGTTAAACACAGCAGTTGTAAAATCTATGGAAGCGCTTGCGGTCTGCTCATTGCCGGAGACGTCTTCTACCTGGTTAACCGTAAGCGTGTAGGTTGTTTCGGAGGTTAAATATGGATCCGGATAAATAAGGATGCCGTCTTCGGATGTATTTAAAGTTGCCGTAAAAGTGGCGGCCGGACTGAAAGTGATTATGGTTTCAAGATCCGTATTGCTAATTTCCGTTCCATCCAGATTTCTTATTGCTTCATCAAAACTAATTTCCAAAGGAGAACCAATTGACCTATTGGTATCCTCATTTTGTGGATCCACAAATGTGGTTACCGGAGGCGTGATATCCTCGGTGGTGAAAGTTGTATTAGATGTGACTAATATATTGTCGCTTCCATCCTGCAAGTCGGATAAACCAATGTTATATAATTGCAATTCATTTAAATCGCTTGTTGGGTCAATGGTAATAATAAAATTGATCTCGTCAAATGTTATCGCAGCGGCAACTGCAGCGCCACCTGAACTGGTTTCATTTAAACTGACAATGGAAGATACATTGCTGTTGGTGATTAACTCAGCCGATGTATTGTAAATCGCTTCTGTAAACGTTATGGTTATCGTTTTATCTAAAGCAACATCAACAGACCCACCTGTTGGATCAAATGTAGCCACAGGCGAAGTAATATCGGCTGTGGTAAACGAAACCTCTGTTGGGCTGACTGTCTCAATATAATTTTCGCTATTGTCTCGGGTTACAAAATAAGCCATATAATCGGTTTCGGAGGTGTAGCTATTGGTAACTACCTGTAGCAATTCATCCGCAGTAATACCCCTGTTCCCGGAAGAACTAACCGATGTGTCGCTTGCATCGGTTCCATTTAATACCTGTGCAATAGATGGAGCCGCATCGGTAGCCGGAAGTATTACCCAGTAGGTTCTGCCATCCTCGTTAGTTTGAACCTCTATGGTTGCTGTAACACCTGTAATATTAGTCATCTCTGGTTTGGAAGCCGCATATACCGGTGCGCTAGTATCGAACTGTGTAAAAGCGAGCTGTGAAATGGAAGTGTAATTGCCAAAGGCATCTTCTACCATAATATACACCCAATAGTCAGTTTCTGAAGTTAAACCAGAAAGATCAAGGTTAGATATAAACTCGGTATTTGCGCTGACTGCCGCATTGGCTGTGATAAGTGCTGCGGCACCCAATTCGTCAAGGCCAGACATGATTTGGGATTCCGTTGGAGAAGTACTACTCGCTGTAACTACAAGATAATAATTACCGCTACCGTCCACTTGTCCGTATACATCCATGCTTGTTTTACTCTGGTTTTGGATGTTGGGGTAGGTATCTTCCCAGGAAGTTTCAAGAGATGTAAATGCTAACGACTGAACTGTTGAAAAATTAGTATTGGCATCTTCAACCACAACATGAACCCAATAGTCGGTTTGGGTATCCAAATTTGATATATCAAGGTTCGATGTAAATTCAGTATCTGCCGTAACAGCACCTGTTGAGGTTATCAAAGCTGCAGCGCCTGTATGATCCAATCCGGCTGCCACCTGTGCATCGGTTGGAGCTGTGCTGCTTGTGGTTATCACCACATAATACGTTCCGGCCTCATCCACCTGGCCAACCATATCTAAACCGGTTTTTGTCAGGTTTTGCAGGTTAGGGTATCCCCCGGCCCATTGCGCCGGAAGTGTTTCGGTGGTAAATGCCCATTCTGTAGTAACGGTGATACCATAAAAGTCGGCCCCTGTAGCAGAGGATTCAATAAAACCGTCGTCTATCAAAACGTAATACGAGGTGTTTTCTTCAAAATCTGTTAGGTGGGCAATAGACAGTGTGCCGTCTGTAATGGATAGCTGCACACTGGATATACCATATGAAATAAATTCCGAATCATCACTTGTGCGT
Source organism: Saccharicrinis sp. 156 (assembly GCF_050589685.1). Classification (NCBI taxonomy): domain Bacteria; kingdom Pseudomonadati; phylum Bacteroidota; class Bacteroidia; order Marinilabiliales; family Marinilabiliaceae; genus Saccharicrinis; species Saccharicrinis sp. 156. The sequence goes on along the minus strand of NZ_JBNGOS010000003.1, from coordinate 42,161 downwards.
AGGATATAAACCCTGCTTGTTGAACCCGTGACAAACTGTATGTCTTCGTCTAACGTTATCTCCAAGCTTTGATCAATCGCAACATCCGTAGCATTTTGTGCAGGTAAATACGATGATACTTCAGGAGCGGAAGCAGGTGTGGTAAATGTTAAAGCAGTAGAGGTTGTTGTTTCTATTTGATTGGAGTTGTCATCCATTGAAACAAAGTATGCAGTGTAACTGGTGTTTTCGCTTAATCCAGTAACGAACACGGAAGAAGGAGAATCGGCAAATAGCATACCTTCAAACGACCCTCCTCCTGCAAAAGTTGCTGCCACATCATTGGCATCTGTACCGTTCATTACCTGGGTTGCTGAAGGAGCTGTTTCTCCTGAAGTTAGGACCACATAATAAAACTCACCGTCTTCATCGGTTTCTACATCTAAAACAACCGTAGTTTCGTCAAGGATAAAATAGTCGGGATATCCACTGCTGTATGATGGAGCTTGCGTATCTTGTGTTGTAAAAGAGAAAGATTCAATGCTGGAATAGCTCGACCCGTCATCTACAACTGAATGCACATAGTAGAGTGTTTCGGAGGATAGTGAGGTAATATCAACATTTATTGAAAATTCGGTATCGGCAGTGGCTGCTCCCGATCCCGATGGCACAGTAGCATCATTATCATCGGTTCCTGCAATAATTTGCGCTTCCGTTGGCACCGTGGCACTTGAAGTTACCACCGTATATATAGTGGAAGCCTTGTCAACCGTTCCGGACACCGTTAAATCTGTTTTTGTTAAACCATTATTGTAGGCAACAGTTGTCCATTGCGGAGCGGCTGCAATAGTCGTGAAGTTCCATTCGGTACTGGAGCTGATGCCTTCGAACGATACACCCGAAGAGGCTGAAGTCACAAATCCCGCATCAATCTCAATGTAATAGTCTTTTTCATTGTTGAAGGTATGTGTAACCGTAAGCGTGTTGGTTCCAACTGAAACATTACCTGCATTATAGGCGTAAAGCGTTGTTCCGCCACTTACTTCTTGAATCGTAAAATATCCTGAAGTACCAATATTGATATCTTCATTAAAAGTTAATATAAGTGAGGTGTTGATGGCAACATCTGTAGCGTCATCAACAGGTGAATATAAACTAATTGTTGGCGGAGCTGCCTGCGAGGTAAAATCAACTTGTGTTGCGCTTACGGTCTCGATGTCATTGGTATTGTCATCTGTAGTAACAATATAAGCACTGTAATTGGTTCCATAAGTAAGGCCTGTAATGTTATCGGATACATCTGTGGAGGCTATCGTTGCAGCATTACCGGAAAACGTGGCAGAACCTCCACCTGAAATTTGTCCGTTTTTAACTTCTTCGATACTTGGAGCGGCATCAGTGCTGAGTACAACTACCCAGTAAAAAGTACCGGCCTCGTCAGTTTGTAAATTAATGGTTGCACCTGTACCTGCAATATTATCAATATTTGGAGCCGTATTATACGACGGAGCCTGAGTGTCTTGAGTGTCAAAAGAGAAGGATTCAATGGTTGAATAATTTGATCCGTCGTACACTACCGTGTAAGCATAGTATGTTGTTTCCGAGGAAAGTGATGAAATATCAACTGTTCCCGTGAATTCAGTATCGGCTAAAACAGCACCGTTGTCATTGGGTACGGAAGCGTCATTGTGGTCGGTGCCGGTAACAATTTGCGCTTCGCTTGGCGTTGTGGAACTGGAAGTAACCACCGTATAAAAAGTTCCTGCGTTATCAACCGTACCGGAAACGGTTAAGTCTGTCTTGGTTAAACCATTATTGTAAGCAACAGTAGTCCATTGTGGGGCTGCAGAGTTTGTTGTGAAAGCTACTGATGTTGGGGAGCTAGTTTCAATAGCTGTTCCGACAGTCCAATCTGTACTTGAAACAAAATATGCAACATAATCAGTTGAAGCAGTTAAGTTAGTAACACTAAGTGTATACAACGAATTTGCAACAGAGACTATATTTCCTCTGTTTAATGGTTGTATATCCCCATAAGTACCACTGGTTAAAGTTCCCCCATTTCCGTCATAAGACCAATCAAGAACATTTTGAATAGTTGGAACTGGATCTGAAGCAGGTAATATAATAAATGATGTTTCATATAGATCTGTATCAATTTCCGTATTTACGTCGCAAGTAGTTTCTCCTAGGTTAGTAACACTTGGATATCCAGAATTATAACTCTGTCCCCAAGCCGTAAGACCAATGGAAAGTATAAAAAATAATGAAAGAAGCTTTTTCATATTACTAATATTTTAAGACCACTATTATTAGATAATAAGTGGAGGTTGTTGGTTTAATAATCAGTTGAGATATATAGATAAATGTGTGTGCCAAAACTTAGCAAGCTTAAAAATACACTTAATTTTTATTTAACAAACAAATACTTTGTGAATTAGGTATTTGTTTTGAGTAAATAGTTTTATTTAAGGGTAAGTCTGGCCAGATAATCATAGTGTAAGCCATCGGCCACTTTTTCCATTTTAAAGCCGTTCTTATCGGCATAAAACTTCAATAGTTCGTCATCAATAAAAAGCCATTTAAACGATTTCCCTTTTATATCTTTATACTTCATTCTATACGTAATTTCACCGTAATAGGATTCGTTTAGGTTGATAAGAATGCTACCGTCGTCATCTTCAAATAAATACCGGATGTCGGAACTGTCGACAAGCAGACTCCCGTTTGGATTTAAAAGTGATTTAACTTTACCGAAGAACTTTTTAAAGTTGGCTGTTTCCTGAGCTATTCCAATACCGTTCATCAACATTAAGATGGTATCATATTTTTCGGTTTCGGGAAGTTCGTAGAAATCCTGTTCTAATATATTTTTAACGCCTCTTTGCCGCATCACATTACAGGCGGTGGGACTTATTTCATTGGCATAAGCCTCTTTGCTGCTTTGTTGAAGGTAAAGGGCATGGCTACCCGCACCGGCGCCTACATCCAGAATTTTGCCCTTGCTCAATGTAAGGGCTTTTTTTTCCAGGACGGGCATTTCATTAAATGTCCTAAACAGGTACTCAACGGGAAGTACATCGTCTTCGGCAATGTTGGATTGAACGGTTATTTCTGCATTCTTTGCGCCATTTATAAAATCGAGGCATGCAGTGCCCAATGGATCGTTAACTATATTCAAAGTGTTTATTTTTGCGATAATATTTTGTACGCGCAAAAATACTAAAATCAAATTGTTATTTTCTTGTAATATAATATTTTGTACTTTTGTAATTCAAAATCCGCTAATTGGGAAATAGACTTAATTTTTTAAAAGCAGTTCTTGCGGATCTGCTTTTATTATTTCTGCTCTTGAATACTTCAATTTACTTAGCTCCATTACAAAGCTTTACAACTTTACCTTATTGTTTAGCATTTGAAAACGTCGTAGGCGGGGTTGACAAATATTTTATGCCATTCTACAGGACAGATAAAGATGGTACGTTTTCCTTCGAAAAATATTTATTTTATCGGCCACCATTCCATATTGTTCCTCAGGTGTTAACAAACAGTGCAGGAGAATTGATTTTGTTTGCCAACAATATGCAAGAGAGAGGATTTGAGGAGATAAACCTTAACCTGGGATGTCCTTTCCCTATGGTTGTTAACCGAAAGTTAGGTTCCGGTTTGTTGCCATTTCCCAACAGGTTGGACACGATGCTTTCCGTTTTTTTTAATGAAAATATACCGGTGAAACTTTCCGTAAAGCTGCGGTTAGGGTTAAAGGACAAAGAGGATATTTATAGGGTTATGAATGTGTTGAACCAATATCCATTAGAGGAAATAATTATACATCCACGTTTGGGCATTCAACAATATAGTGGAAAACCGGATTGGGATATTTTTGCGGAATGTAGCAAACAACATAGGTTAGTTGGAAATGGTGATATCGTTTCGTTGGATGGACTGGAGGTATTAAAGCAGCGGTTTCGGAATGTGGATGCATGGATGATCGGTAGAGGTTTGTTGATGAACCCATGTATGTTAAAACCGCAGTTGGATTGGAAAGAGACTATCCTGAAACTACATGATTGCTTTCTGAATAAGTTAAAAGAATTCGGCTTGTCGGAACATCAAATGCTAAACCAATTAAAATGTTTCTGGGAATACCCTTCGCAATATTTAGAAGGGGGCCGGCGTGTGTTTCGGAAGTTAAAGAAGACAGGAAGCTTAGAAGATTATGAGGTTTTAAAGAAAAAGTTATTGGGGCTATATTAACGCCTTGGGTGTCTGCGACAACCAGGGGTTGGCTGGGTTGTCCCTGTGGCCCTTTAGAGTAGGGCACCTCAAGGCGTTTTTATGAAATTACCAATAAATACCGTAAATTACTAGGTGTATAAACTTAACCGTCATAAGATGTCCAGCCAAACAATCAAATTACTTCCTGGTAAATACTATCATATCTACAATAGGGGTATAAATAGTTGTAATGTATTCACTGATTCAGGCGATTATGAAAGGTTTTTATTTCTGTATGAAAAATATATTTATCCAATTGCTAATTCTTATGCATGGGTTTTGATGCCCAATCACGTTCATTTTCTGGTAAAGATCAAAGAAAACCTAGTTTACAAATACACTATCGAAGAAATAAAGTTATTTGAAAAAGAAGATGTGGATTGGGAATTAAAAAAATGGGAAACGATTACGTGTAATAATGATATTGATGGTTCTAAACTAAAAGTGCCAAATCCCTCAAACCACTTAGCACATTTGTTTAGTTCCTATTCAAAATATTTTAATGCTAAATATGAGCGACACGGAGCTTTGTTTGAGTATAAGTTTAAAAGGAATCCTATTAATAACGTTTTTTATTTAAAACAGGTTTTACTTTATATTCATAATAATCCTGTGCATCATGGTTTTTGTGAGGACGCGATTGAATATCCCTGGAGTTCGTACCTTACCTGTCTTTCTGATAAAGAAACTAAAATCTTGCGAGTGGATGTGCTTAAATGGTTTGACAATAAGGGCTATTTTAAAGCAGAACATTATCGGAGTCCAATGGATAGAAGTATCGAATATTGGTTGGGGATTTAGTATGTGTGTTTTTTTGTTTCAACGCCTTGGTGTCTGCGACGACCAAGGGTTGGCTAGTCGAGGTTATGGACCCTTGAGCGTGCGAGCACCTCAAGGCGTCAGGTTAAACCCAACTGCCACGTAATTATCCAAACTCATACAAACCTCCTTTGAGAATTCAATTCCACAGCGAATCAGATAATCCCACTCTTTTTCGTTCAAATCACTTAAGTCGTTTTTCAAAATGTTTCTTTCCAGAATGCCGTGGATTATCCCGGCGTTAAAATTATCGCCGGCACCAATTGTGCTAACGGGTTGTAGGTGAGGGACGGGGTAGTGTTTTTGAATTTTTAAGGACTGCATAAACACACCTTGCGCATTTGCCGTGTACACCAAATTGTCGCATTGTTTTTGAATGTTGAAAAAAGCCTGTTCCGACGATGATGCTTTATAAATGTTCTCAAAATCTTCGTTACTGCCCCTTACAATGCCTGCAAATGCAAAATTCTCCTTGATGTATTGAAGATACTGCTCCTTAGTAGTATCATGTTTTTTCCGAAAGTTGGGATCGTACAATATGATACAATCACGCTTATTGGCATGTTCTGCTATGTTGTGGATCTGTTTTCTTATTGCCGGCGAAATTGCATAGGAGGAACCAAAGAGAAGAATATCATCTTTTTGAAAATTAGGGGATAAGTCCGATAATCGCTCCTGCGGATAGTTTTTGTAGAAATCGTATTCCGCATCGTTATTTTTATCCAAAAAAGCCAGGGCTAAGGCGCTCTGGCCGTTGTCATATCTTTGAATGTAATCCGTGTGAATGTTGTTGTCCTGCAGGAACTGAATGATAATATCGCCCACTTGGTCATTTCCCAGTTCCGAGATAAAATAACATTCGTGTCCCATTCTGGCCAATGAAACCAAGGCGTTTAAGACGGAACCACCTGCTTTGGCCGATATGGGTTGCCCATCTTTAAATATGACATCCAACACCGTTTCTCCTAAACCAAAAACTCTGCGCATTATTTTTGTGTCAAGTATCAAGTATCAGGTATCAAGAAAACTTTTCTGATACCTGATGCTAACATTTATAATCTTGTTTACTTCACCAATTTGGAGATCGCCTTGAAAGAATCGCTTCCTGCAAAACGGCATAATTCAAAAAGTAGCGATTCGTAGCTAGTTACGGTAACACCTTCCTGAAGCATGCGGTTAATGGCGATGCTCTTGTTTTTCGGGTTTCTTGAACCCACACAATCTTCAACGATAACCGGTTGGAATCCTCTTTCTTTTAGGTCGATAGCGGTTTGCAGCAGACAGATATGCGCTTCTATCCCAAAAAGGATTACGTAGCGTTTGTGGCTTCCTTCTTCCATTTTATGCATAAAAGGGGCATCGTCGCAACAGCTAAAAGCTGTTTTTTCAAATGAAGGGCATCCTTCTACTTTTTCTTTAATGCCTGCAATGGTTTCTCCCAGGCCTTTTTTATATTGCTCGGTGACCATCATTGGAATCTCCAGGGTTTTTAACCCTTCAACTAATATTTCAGTATTCTTTTTTAGTTGTTCGTGCTCGTGAATATGCGGAAACAAACGTTCCTGAATATCTACACAAATAGCAATCGTGTCTTCTTTTCGAATTCTCATGGTTATAATTTTAAAATTTTATTCATCTTCAAGTGCCAACAATTCGGTGGCATCATATCTTGAGGTTAATCTTATATCGTATTTCCCGGAGAGGTGTTTAAAGGCATCCAAAGCAATTTCGCCCCGGTTATTATCTTCTGAAATATGAGATAAAAATACGGTTTTTAAATTTTCAGCGGCGTGATTTTCTACCAATTCAACTGCTTGTATATTGGACAAATGGCCATATTCGCCTGCAACCCTTTGTTTTAAAAAAGCGGGATATTTTCCTGCGGCCAGCATATCTTCATCGTAATTCGATTCCAAGAATAGGAAATCGCATTTGTTTAGATGGGACTTTACGTTGTCGCATGCTTCGCCAATATCCGTAAATACACCGATGTTGTGTCTTCCAACTTGCACCCTAAAACTGCAGGGTTCGGCGGCATCATGATTCTTTAAAAAAGAATGAATGGTAAACTCGCCGATTCTGATGCTGTCGCCTGGGGTAAAGGTTTCAATATGTGGAGGACGCATGGTGTAGTAACTGCGGTTGAGGGTCTGCTCCGAGATATAAAAAGGGATTTCTAATTTCTTGCTTAATATCTTGGCTCCCCGATAGTGGTCTTGGTGCTCGTGCGTTATAAAACCGGCTTTTATCTTAGTCGGGTTGATACCTCTGGATTTCATCCGTTCAATAATCTTACGCCGGCTTATCCCGGCATCTATAATTATTGCTTCCTTCTTGTTGCCAATATAATAGCAGTTCCCGTTGCTTCCCGAAGCTAACGCACAAACTTCAATCATTCTTATTACGATTAGTAAGTAGTAAACTATATAAAATATGTTCTTAAATCTTTCGCTCCCGCATATTTGCTCAGCAGGTCACCGGTTTCCAGCAAGGCTTCGTTCATTTCAATCATACCGTCAAAACCAATAAATATAAAGAGTATGTTTTGTGTTTTTTCAGTGATCATGGTTCTGGTAGAATCGCTGGTAGGTGTTCCAAAAGCTCCTTCATCATCTCTGAATACGGGTAACAGTTCAATGTTCACCGTTCCTCGACCGATACCCTCGTATGGCTCACTGTTTTGCCCTATTCCCAATGAAATATCTCCGGAAATCAATTGGGTATCATATCCACAGATTGAAAAACCGGTTTTAACGGATATAAAGTTCAGCACATCCACCACGTTGGATATCCGGTATAATTCTTTGCCATTGGCTATCCTGCGCATAAGCGACTCGGCTGCAGGACGGTAGCGGTTAGGGTCTTTTCCCAGTGCTCTATACGCATCTTTCGTAGCCTTTACCGTGCCTGTTTGTCGTATGGTTTCCGGAGTAAGGGCAACCTGAATGTTTTCCAATTGTTTGTTTATCCAATTGGTTTGCTCTTTGGAACTGGGTTTTACATCCACGCATGCTTCAATGCAGGCCAGTTTTATTTGTGGCAGTATATTTTTAATTTCAGGTTCTATGCTAATTAATGGCATCCATTCAATTTTTTATTCGAAGCACAAAGTTAATATTTAACTTGCATTATTCCTCAAATTTAACTGAGATGAATGTAAATGCCGGTCACCCTTTGGTCGCCATGCACCTATGCGGAAGCTTTGAGCGCAAGCGTATGCCTTGTCGCAGGTGAAACCCGCAATAGCCAAACCCATTTTTTGGGAGTAAAAATGTGATACTTCATCGCTACCGGAGATATTGGTAATTGTATTGTATTTTCAAGGTTAAACGTCATAACTATTTCATATAGATTTCCTGTTTTATCGTTTTTTTTGTTTCTTTCGATTTATATTAAAAGGATCTTTCTCCCATTTTTTAATGTATTAATTTATAGCAATATGAGTGAGTCGGTAATACCAGGTGATTTAAGATGTGTAATATTTGATATGGATGGTGTTTTATACGATTCCATGAAAAATCATGAAATAGCATGGGCGGGATGTTTTAAAACTGTGGGAATTGATTTTCCGGCGTATGAGGCCTACATGCATGAGGGTAGCCCGGGACATGAGACTATAGGTTATGTATTTAAACAATACCTCAATAGAGAAGCCTCGGAGGAAGAAAAGGAGCGCGTGTATAACGAAAAAATACGGATAATGGGTCAGCTTCCTAAGGCCGAGATAATGCCCGCAATGAACGATCTTGTTAATTTCTTAAGAAAAAAAGGGATTGCAGTATGGGTTGTGACAGGCTCAAAACAACCTACGTTACTGGATAGGCTCACCGATGATTTCGGGATGGATCCGAATCAAATTATTACTGCCAACGATGTTCAGAAGGGTAAGCCTGATCCGGAGCCTTATAGGAAAGCGGTTGATCGCTCCGGTTTTACCGCAGAACAATGTTTGGTAGTGGAAAATGCTCCGTTGGGCGTTCGGTCGTCAAAGGCAGCCGGGGTTGCTACTATCGGTGTTAATACCGGGGTATTGGAGGAAAAAGTGCTGGCGGATGTGGGAGCCGATATAGTTTTGCCAGACACTAAAAGCTTGTGTGCCTACATGCTGGAGTATTTTACGAATAAATAGTAGCTATCAGGTTGCGGTGCCCACCATAATTCCGGAACTCGCAGAAATATATGCCCTGCCAGGTTCCCAGGTTCAATCGGCCATCTGTTATGGGAATGTTCAGGGAGCAGCCTGTTATGCTCGATTTTACGTGGGATGGCATATCGTCGCTACCTTCTAAAGTATGGGTGTATTCCGGCCGGTTTTCAGGAATCAGAATGTTCATAATGGATTCGAGATCAATACGAACCGAAGGGTCGGCATTTTCATTGATGGTTAGACCTGCCGAAGTGTGTTGTAGGAACAAATTGAGCAGGCCCTTTTCCGGTAGGTCCAGATGAGATTCTATGAAGCTCGTTATCAGATGAAATCCTCTTCTGAACTCGGGCAAACGTAATTGTTTTTGTTGAATCATAAGATTTAATTTTCAAAGCTAAATGTAGCAATTATTGCAAGATGTTGAAATGCTTCATGGCAAATTCCATGGCGTAATCTTCAATTTCATTACACGCTTCTCGATATGAAATCAATTTCTCCTGGTCGGAGCCTTCCGCCAGGCCAGGGTTTTGAAATGGGTGACAGATAATTTCACCCGGTTCGTGGGTAAGTATCACATCCTCGGGAGACGAACTGTCGGCAATAATAACGTATTCAAAGATCTCGTGGCGGTAATCGGATAGGTTGGCCGATTTATTTTTGTTGATATCGATAACGGATTCCATCATGGCCTTTTGTGCCAACATATGAATGGGTTCAATATTGCCTCCGGCACTGATAACCTCGGCTTTCCCTTTTAAATAATAATTCAACCAACCCTGAAGCATTTGCGAACGGGCTGCGTTTTTTTCGGTGTATACGAGTATTTTTTTCATGGTTTTTATATGAGACGCATTAGATAATGAACATAAATATACAATAGAATATTTTAAGAATCCGAATCAAGTATTGAAAAATTGGTAACCTACACATTCACACTATCTAAACCGTGATCGGGCATTAAATAATAAAAGGTAAGCCAACTATTTTGTTAACGATTAACCATAAACTTTGTCAGCTCTCCTTGGAAAAACTTTCGAATGATATCGCTTACCACAATGCTCATTTCTTCCCTTGTTTCCAAGGTTGCAGTCCCTACGTGGGGTGTGGCCACCACATTATCAAAAGCCAATAGTTCTTTAGGAATATTGGGTTCGTTTTCGAAAACGTCAAGCCCGGCACCTGCAATTTCTTTGTTTTGTAAGGCGGCAATTAATTCATTCTCGTTTATAACGCTTCCCCTTGCCGTATTAATAATATAAGCACTTCTTTTCATGATTTTAAACTCGGCTTCACCCACTAAATGTTTGGTTTCCGGGGTTAACGGTGTATGTAACGAAACCACATCCGAAGTCCTTAAAACCTCTTCAAGTGAAACCATGCCGGCAGAATATCTATTTTCAATTTCTGTACTCAAACGTGTGCGATTGTGATAGATAATGTTCATCCCGAATGCCAGTGCTCTCCGGGCTACAGCTTGTCCTATCGAACCCATGCCTATAATTCCGAGTGTTTTCCCGGTTAAAGTAGTGCCCAGGTTTTTCATAACGCCTACACTAACTCCTTCCCGGGTTCTCAACCGGTTGTTCAAACAGCCTATTTTACGGGCAACGGCAATCATCAAACCCATGGCCAGTTCGGCAGTAGGTTCGGTAACGGGATCCGGGGTATTGGTCACCGTAATGCCTTTACCGGTTACAAAAGGGATGTCTATATTGTCATATCCTACACCAAAGTTGGCAATCAGCTTAAGCTTTGCAGCCCTGCTTATATCTCCGTTAGATAACTTGTGGCCAAAGACGGAAACAATGGCCTCCGCAGTTTCAATATGTCTGTCTACTTCCAGATCGCTGATTTTATCATCCTCCGGAAAAATTACATCAAACTCATCTCTTAGGGTGTCAAATCCGCAGGTTGGGATTTTATAGGTGACCAGAACCTTTTTCTTCATGGCTGTAAGTGTAATAAAACAGTAAATCTATCGTTTTTCTTAGTAATTCGAAAGGATATTTGTTGCAGTTGCGTACTTTTGTCATTCGAATTTGAAAAAACTGGGACTCTTTTAATCTGTATACATGCTTAAAAAGCTATTTGTTTTATCTCTTTATATGGTTTGTGCTTATGGTTTAACGGCGCAACAAAATATTGAAATTGCTGGCGTAGTTAAAGCGGCTGACGGAGAACCGCTCGATTTGGTCAATGTATCTGTAAAGGGAAACCCCGGAGGTTCTATCAGTAACGCTATGGGTAAGTTCCGAATCAGGTTAAAAAGTGAGTTCCCTGTTGTTTTAATATTTAGCAGAATTGGCTATCGGGTACATGAGCTTTCTTTAAACAACCCATCCGAACTTAAGAATCTGGTTGTAATCATGTCGGGCAAAACCGAATCAATAGAGACGGTTGATGTAAAAGCCAAACGCGAAAGGGACCAGAACTTTACAGCTATTGACTCCAAATTGTCCGCCAACCTGCCTGATGCAACCGGAGGAAGTATCGAGGCTTTGGTGAAAACACAGATGGGGGTTAGTTCAAACAACGAATTAAGTTCGCAATACAGGGTTCGCGGAGGTAACTTTGACGAGAACCTGGTTTACGTAAACGATATAGAAATATATCGGCCTTTCCTGATTCGTTCCGGACAGCAGGAGGGATTGAGCTTTGTTAACCCGGAACTGGTATCGGACATTCAGTTTTCGGCCGGAGGATTCGATGCCCGATATGGAGATAAGATGTCATCGGTGCTGGATATTAAATACAAGCGGCCAACAGAATTTGCCGGGAGTGCTTCGGCGAGTCTTCTCGGAGGTAATGTGCATTTTGAAGGAGCGAATAATAGCGGAAAGTTTACGCATATAACAGGGATACGTTATAAAACCAATAAATACTTGTTAGGCAGCACCGATGTTTCGGGCGATTACAAACCTTCGTTTTTTGATGCACAAACATATCTTACCTACAGGTTTACGGAAAAGTGGCGCCTGGGTTTTTTGGGTAACGTGTCCAGAAATAGGTACGACTTTGAACCCGTGGACAGGGAAACATCTTTTGGCACTATAAACGAAGCGAAGGTGTTGAAGATATATTTTGAAGGACAGGAGGAAGACGACTTTATAACCGGATTTGCAGCCGGAACGTTGGATTTTTCGCCCAATAGTAACCATAATTTTAAGTTTTTGGTTTCGGGATACAGAACCTCAGAGGATGAACGTTTTGATATTCTGGGACAGTATTGGTTGCAGGAACTGGAAGATGAAGAACAACAAGTGTCCGATGCCGATAGAATAGCCTCTGGAATTGGCGTGGGCTCATATCTGGAGCATGCCCGCAACTATCTGTATGGGGTAATTACCAATGTGGCTTTACGAGGTAACCACCGCATCAATGCGAACCGTCTCGAATGGGAAGTGAAATATCAGCACGAAAGGTTTTCCGATATCATTAACGAATGGGAGCTGAGGGATTCCGCGGATTTTAATATTCCCCTCAACCCCGACAAACTGGAGATGATTTACGCCTACAATTCGGAGCACGATATCTCGTCGAACCGTTTTACGGCTTTTGTGCAGGAGAACAGGACTTTTGAACTTGGGAAGAGTAAAATGGATTTGTCCGTGGGTGTTCGGGCCAATTATTGGGACTTTAATGAGGAACTGCTCATAAGCCCAAGGGTTGGTATCATTATAAAACCCAGTTGGGAGAAAGATTATAGCTTTAAGTTTTCCACCGGAGTATATTATCAATCGCCATTTTATAAGGAGTACCGATCACAAGGGGGTGGGATAAACTACGATATCAAAGCACAGCAGTCCATCCATTTTGTTACCGGTTTCGATCATTATTTTACCAGGGGCGATCGGCAGTTTAAATTTTCGACCGAGCTGTATTACAAGAAGATGAAAAACCTGATCCCATACCAGATCGATAATGTAAGGATACGGTATTCCGCCAGGAACAATGCGGAGGGATATGCGACCGGTATCGACATGAAAATTAACGGTGAGTTTGTGAAGGGGGTAGAGTCGTGGGCCACGCTTTCGCTCATGAGTACGGAGGAGGATTTAGAGGATGATGTTTACGAGAATACTTCAGGTGAAACGATATATCCGGGGTATATCCCGCGCCCTTCAGACCAGCGCTTAAACTTTAGCCTGATGTTCCAGGATTACTTCAGGGATAATCCTTCCTTTAAGGTGAACCTTAATTTTTTATACGGAACGGGATTGCCCTTTGGACCGCCCCGATCTGAAAGATATCTAGCTACCAACAGGATGCCCTCGTACCGAAGAGTAGATATCGGTTTTTCTAAAGAAATTACCGGAACCCAGCTGAATCCAAACAAAACAACCGGAACCTTTAAAAACCTGTGGATTGGGTTGGAAATATTTAACCTGTTCAATATCAACAACACCATTTCTTACTTTTGGGTAACCGATGTGAATAATCGTCAGTATGCAGTTCCCAACTACTTGACTTCAAGGAGGCTAAATTTAAAGATTGTTACAAGATTTTAGACCTGATGATAAGGTTTCTAACATCGGAATAATGGATTGCGATATTTAATGTAAACTGATATATCTCACGGATGCAATTCTTGCAATTTATTATCTTTAGGCTGCGATTTGGTTGAATATAAAAATAAATTCATATGGTTGATGTTCAGATGACCCAGCAGGAATATATTGAAAGAGAAGATAAGTTTGGCGCACATAATTACCATCCGCTTCCGGTGGTATTGGATAGGGGAGAAGGGATTTTTGTGTGGGATACCGATGGAAAAAAATACTACGATTTTCTGTCGGCATATTCGGCGGTAAACCAGGGGCACTGTCACCCTAAAATAATAAAGGCTTTAACGGATCAAGCGGCAAAATTAACTTTAACTTCCAGGGCTTTTTATAACAGTGTGTTGGGCGAGTTTGAAGAATATATCACCGATTATTTTGGTTACGAAAAAGTGTTGCCCATGAATACGGGTGCCGAGGCTGTTGAAACAGCCATTAAGCTTTGCCGGAAATGGGCTTACGATAAAAAAGGAATTGAGGAGAACAAAGCTAAGATGATAGTTTGTGAAGGCAACTTCCATGGAAGAACGGTGACGATCATTTCCATGTCAACCGATCCTGATTCGTACAAAGGATTTGGACCATACACACCTGGTTTCGAAGTGGTTCCGTATAATGATGTGCAAGCACTTGAAAAAGCGTTGAAGGATACTAATGTGGCCGGATTCCTGGTTGAACCTATTCAGGGAGAAGCAGGTGTTTATGTGCCGGAGGAGGGATATTTGAAGAAGGCATACGAGCTTTGTAAGGCCAACAATGTATTATTTGTCGCTGATGAGGTGCAAACAGGAATTGCCCGAACAGGTAGAATGTTAGCTTGCGATTACGAAGATGTTCGGCCTGATGTGTTGATTCTAGGCAAAGCGGTTTCCGGTGGTGTATTCCCTGTGTCGGCCGTATTAGCCGATGACGATATTATGCTTTGCATCAAGCCCGGTGAACACGGTTCTACCTATGGAGGAAACCCATTAGGGTGTAAGGTGGCCATTGCTGCATTGCAAGTGATCAAGGACGAAAAACTAGCAGAGAACTCAACCCGTCTGGGAGAGATATTCCGAGAGGAACTACGAAATATAGGTTCCGAAATGATTGAGCTGGTGCGAGGTAAGGGCTTATTAAATGCGGTAGTTATCAAGCCTCTTAACGGAAGAACAGCCTGGGACGTTTGTGTGGCCATGAAGGAAAATGGTTTGATCGCCAAGCCAACGCACGGACATATCATTCGTTTTGCCCCTCCTTTGGTCATTTCCGAAACAGAGCTGCAGGAAGCGTTAGAGATCATTAAAAAGACTTTTGCTCAGTTTGAGTCATAAACGTTGATCGTTAATCGAATTGGTATTTAGTTGAAGTCTATCGAAATTTTTGCGATTCATGCATTGCTCATGATATTGGACAATGCTTTTTTATTTTGGTATTTTTAAAATGCTTATATTTAGTTAGTTTTTAAACTTCACGTCATGGAAAAAGCACTGGAACTCCTACATAACCGATTTCGAAAAATTGAAGAACGTAACTTCGACCTTAATAGCTGGAAAAAAGGAACAATTGCCGTTTTAGATTCTGTTCTGGGACCGGAGAACCTGAAAAGAAAACTTATTGAAGATATTGAATTTGAAAACAATAGCTGGTCATTGCGTGATACTACCGGAGATGTTGATTCCATAAAAAAAACATGTGCCGATGTATTGGAAACCATTATTCTGGAAATTGAAACCTTTGGCCTGGCCGAAAAAATAGAGCAAAAGAAAGAGGTTGACACAGGAGAGGTTAAAATCATTGAAGAGGCCATTCGCAAAGAGTTGAGTCAATCGCAATTGGAAGACCTTCTTGAATTAATCCAGCAAAAAGATGTTGCCTATGTGGATGTGGTGGATAAATTTAAGCGCTATGGTTATGAAGTGGCGCCAAGGATATTGGCGAGCTTAGTTATGTTGCCCGATTTTAAAAAGAGTTTGTAGAGTTGGATTTATTCACAGAGTGAATAGCTGCTTGTCGCACATATTCACCTTGTGAGTAAAACTAGTGGCTCAGATAATCCAAAATCCCAAACATGGCCTTTTTGTTCTCAGCAAAAAAGGCCTTTTCGTTGATAATCTCTTCCGCCATTTGAATTTTCTTTTTCCCCTGAACCAGCTCCTGCCCGCAATTTTCAACCATACCGCTAATGGTTTTTTCCGTTTGTTCAAGGTGGAATTGCAGGCCAATGGCTTTGTTGCCAATCATAAAAGCCTGGCTGGCCACTTCATCCGTAGAAGCCAAATGTACGGCCTCAGTTGGCAAATCAAATGTGTCTCCATGCCAATGGAAGACGGTTGGTCTGGAACTTTCGAAATTAAACGGAGCAGATTCGCTTACGATGTTAATCGGGAACCAGCCAATTTCTTTCATAGGACCGGGATAGACGCTGGCGCCCGTGGAAGCAGCCATGAACTGGGAACCCAGGCAGATTCCCAATACGGCTTTGTCAGCTTCAATGGCCGACTTAATAAATTCAAGTTCTTCAGCCAGCCAAGGATATTTATCCGTATCATAAACACCCATAGGGCCTCCCATGATAATTAACATATCGAAACTGTTTAACGAAGGCAAAGCGTCGTTATTGAACTGTTTTGTGCAGGTTAACTGATGATTATTAGTTATGACCCATTCTTCAATATTTCCCAGTCCTTCAAAAGGTACATGTTGAATCCAGTGGATGTGCATTTAGATAATAGATTTTAGATAATAGATAAGAGACGGTAATGTAAAGATTCCAGCCTCTTCCTAAAATCAATTAACACCTTATGTAATGCATAACAAGATGCAAGTGTTTATAGCGTTCGTCTAACAAAAATTACATTTTTTCGGGAACATCAATACCTAGTAACCACATGGCATTCTTGATGGTTTTTCCTACTGTTTTGCACAATACCAAACGCATCATACGTTTATTTTCGTCCTCTTCGAATAAGATGGGACAATCGTGATAAAACTGGTTATACTCTTTGGCCAGATCGTAAACAAAATTAGCGATGATGGCAGGCGAAAAAGTTTTACCTGCTTCGGCAACTACATTAGGGAAATTGGCAATGGTTCTGATCAGGTTATTTTCCTTTTCGCCAATTTCGATGTTGGTTGGCGCTGTTTCTGCCACCTCAATGCCTTTCTCCGCTGCTTTACGGAAAATAGACTGAATTCGTGCGTGTGTATATTGAATAAAAGGACCTGTGTTGCCATTAAAGTCGATGGACTCTTCCGGGTTGAAAGTCATGTTTTTACGCGGATCCACTTTTAAGATAAAATACTTCAGCGCACCCAAGGCGATCATTTTGTAAACTTTTTCGGCTTCCTCCAGGGAATAACCATCCAGTTTTCCGAGCTCCTTCGACATTTCGCGAGCGGTCTTCACCATTTCGTCCACCAGGTCATCGGCATCTACCACGGTACCTTCCCTCGACTTCATTTTACCCTGCGGAAGTTCCACCATCCCATAGGAGAAATGAACCAGGTCTTTGCCCCATTTAAAACCCAGCTTGTCAAGTAGCAGGGCTAACACCTGAAAATGGTAATCCTGCTCGTTACCTACCACATACACCATCTTGTCTATGCCGAAATCATCAAAACGCAATTTGGCAGTACCAATATCCTGAGTCATGTACACCGAGGTTCCATCTTTACGCAACAATAGTTTTTGGTCCAGACCCTGGTCCGATAAATCGGCCCAAACACTGCCGTCCTCTCTTCGCTTGAACAAGCCTTTTTCAACACCCTGTAACACCATATCCCTGCCTTCGGTGTAGGTTTCCGATTCGTAATAAATCTTGTCAAAATCAACTCCCAGCTTTTTGTAAGTCACATCAAATCCGGTGTATACCCATTGGTTCATCATTTTCCAGTCGGCATAAACTTCAGGGTCTTTGGCTTCCCATTTCAAAAGCATCTCCCGGGCCTCAAGAATCAAAGGGGCATTGTTCTCGGCGTATTTGCTTAGTTCTTCACAGGCTTTAAACTGCTCGTTTTCTTCGTCGTTAAGTCCTTCCTTGGTTTTCTTTTTGTTTTTTAACGCAGCAAAAGTAGCCTTAAAATCTTCGGTGTCTTTGATGGCAGGGTATTCCGATATTTTTTCTTTGATGATGGTATTGATCTCAGCTTTATATTCTTTATCGAACTTTACATAGAAATCACCTACCAGGTGGTCGCCTTTTTTGCCCGCGCTTTCGGGAGTAACGCCTTCGCCCCATTTTTTCCAGGCCAACATCGATTTGCAGATATGTATACCCCTGTCGTTAACAATATTGGTTTTCACCACCTTGTTTCCGTTGGCTGCCGCAATTCTGGAAACAGAATAACCCAAGAGGTTATTTCTGATATGCCCCAGGTGCAATGGTTTGTTGGTGTTTGGCGATGAATACTCAATCATTGTTAATGGAGAGTTTTCATCGGCAGCCACATAACCATGTTTCTCTTTTCCGGCTATTTCGTTGATAAGGTTTAGCCAGTAATCAGTGGCCAACTCAATGTTTAAGAAACCCTTAACCACATTAAAGCTTGCAACGGTGGGGTCATTATTTTTAATATATTCTCCAATATCCTTTGCGGTATCTTCAGGTGACTTTTTCGAAACTTTTAATAAGGGGAAAACCACAATGGTAAAATCTCCCGTTAAATCTTTACGGGTAATTTGTACCTGTGCCTGGTTTTCATTTATTTCTTGATTGTATAACTCTTTTACGGCGGCAATTAATTTGCCTTTTAGCTGCATTTCAATATTCATAACTGCTTTAAAATTCTTAAGAAAGTGCAAAGATAAAAAAGTTATGGTTTTATTTTTGTCCACGGACAACACGAATTTTCCCGCAAGGATTTATTGGCATCAATTGGCGTAAAACAGGCAGTAATCCTTATAGCTTAAAACAGTTGCTTGAATGATATGGTGTTTAGTAATCCGAATTGAGGGTTAAGATGATTGTTTACCCCCTTAGGATGGTAATTTATATGGCTATATTCCCTGAATTACCTATCTGGCAACGGACAGGCACTCCGGGTTTATGCAGTTTTGCGAATGCGTGCTCAAGTTTGGATTAATCAAAATTGGCCTTCTTTTGGAAGTATGAAAGCCCATTAATTCGAGTCCCCCTCGGCCAGCTCAAACTGGATATCAATTAAATACTCGCTATTGATATTTTCACCGTTGTAGGTTGCCGGAATCCATTCCCAATGGAGGGGCATGGTTTTGGCCACTCGCATGACTTCCTTATCCAATAAGGGATGCAATTTTTCTTGGATAAAGAGACTGGTTATCTGGCCTTTATTGTTGACCCGGATGGCGAGAATAATTTTGCCCTTGATGTTTTTGTCCTTGGCCTCATCGCTGTACACAATATTGTTGACCATAAACAAATAGGGAATAAGAGGGCTTCCCAGAAACAATACCGGTGTTTCCATGTATTCTTCCGGGGTTTGCTTGTTGGCAATTTTAATTACTTTTTGGGAGTTGTAATCGTACTCAAATTCAAAATGGCCGTCCAGGGAAAAGTACACCCATCGCCCGAATTTATTATTGTTTTTAAACGCTCCCCGTTCAATCACAAAGTTTTTGTATTTCTTTAGGTACCTTCCTTCTTTAATAGATGTGTCTGAGCGCAATGCCAGATATTCCTCTGAAAAAGGACCGTTTGATTTGCGGATTGTTTGTAAGCCTTGTGCGTTGGAACAAAAAGCATATGCAACAAATAATATATAAATTAATGCTTGTTTCAAGTTGTGTTGGTTATTTGTTTGCGATAAAACTACTTAAACCCGCAATATGCATTAGAAATTCTATTACCCATTGAAATTACTTTAAAACAAGACACTTCGTTGCATCACTTCAACTCACCAGAACGATGCTCCCGAAAGTAATCGGGACAAGTGATGCTTCGTTTTAGTAATGCTTTGTTTTATTGTACTTGCAATGCTCATGACGAACCCCCAATTCATAAACCGGATTAAACGCTTATGCCTAGTCAGGCAATATAGTATTTATTTTCTGCTCTTCCATAAAATCGGTATTATATATTCTGGTTAAAGGGAGTGAATGAGCGGTAATGCAATGACCCATATTAATATATTTATGAGGTACCTTTGCTGAAATAAAAATTAGAGAAGCCCGGGGCAAGATGAAAGATCAAGATGATTTTTCCTTTGCTGTTTTCCTGTCCTGGGCAATAGCAGCTCGGTTTACAAATAAAAATCTAAAAAAGGGTTTCTGCCCTATTTTAGATTTTTATTTAGGTAATCGCTCATCATCTGATACAAGTGCATACGTGTGTTTCCACCAAAAATACTGTGGTTTCGGTTCGGGTACACAAACATATCAAACTGTTTACCTGCCTGAACCAGTTGTTCCACGTACTCCAGCGTATTCTGGTAATGCACATTGTCGTCGGCCGTGCCATGAATCAGGAATAATCTGCCTGTCAGGTTTTCGGCCATGTTGATCGGCGAATTGTTGTCATATCCCTTGGCGTTTTCCTGCGGGCGGCGCATATATCTTTCCGTATAAACCGAGTCGTAGTAGCGCCAATTGGTTACCGGGGCAACCGCAATGCCTACCTTGAAAACGCCATTCCCTTTACTCAGGCAGCTCGAACTCATAAATCCGCCATAACTCCATCCCCAGATGGCCATCCTATTCGCATCGCAATAATCCAACGAACCCAAATACTTGGCCGCCTCAATCTGATCGTCCGATTCTAATTGGCCCAGTTTCATGTACGTACACTTTCTGAATTGCTCCCCACGGGCACCCGTTCCTCTCGGATCGACACAGGCTACCACATAACCTTCGGCGGCCAGGTATTGCTCCCAGCCAATACCCCATTTGTCCAACACCTTTTGAGAATTCGGGCCACTGTATTGGGTCATCAGCACAGGATATTTTTTGCTGGCATCAAAGTTTAACGGTTTTACCATCCAGCCGTTTAGCTCAATTCCTTCGGAAGTTGTAAACGAGAAAAATTCCTTGGGTGAAATCTCGTATTCATCCATTTTCTTTGCGAATTCGGCATTGTCCTCCAATGTTCTGATCAGCTTGCCGCTTTGATCGTGCAGGGTTATTTTTTGGGGGGTACTGGTACTGGAATAATAGTTGATAAAATATTTATAATTGCTGCTAAAAACGGCAGTATTGGTGCCTTCTTTTTGCGAAAGCTTATATTTCTTTTTGCCATCCAGCGATACAGAATAAACTTCCCTTTGTGTAGGTGATTTTTCGGCAGCCTTGTAATACACCATTTTCTTTTTGGCATCGTACCCGTAGTATTCCATTACGTCCCATTCCCCTTTGGTCAGCTGACGGATTTTCATACCTGCCATGGTGTACAGGTGTATATGGTTGTAACCGTCCAGCTCCCCCACATAAATAAAATGTTTGCCATTGCTCAGGAAAGTCAGGTTATCCAGGACATCCTCCGCAATGTAATATTCGTTTCGGTGTGTGAATATGTTCTTTGTTAGGGTACTGGCCGTATTGGCAATCAGCAAGTCGAACTGGTTTTGCAAGCGGTTCAACTTTAAAATAGCCAACTTACCATCTTCATGTGTCCATCGGATACGAGGAAGATAAAACTCATCCTTGTCCTGAATCTTCATGGTTTTGGTGGTGCGGTTTTTTATATGAAAAACATTTACGCTCACCTCGGAGTTGGTTTCGCCTGCCTTGGGATATTTAAACTTATACTCGCCCGGGTACAACGCGTTAGCCTCATATGTGGGGTGACTACCTTTGTAAAGCGGGAAGGCAAACTCTTTTACCTTTGACTCGTCAAAACGGACAAAGGCCAGTTCCATACTGTTGGGCGACCATTCCAGGGCTTTGTTGTATCCGAATTCTTCTTCGTAAACCCAATCGGGTATTCCGTTAATGATTTTATTAAACTCACCATCCTCCGTAATCCGGGCTGTGGTTCCGAATTTTAACTTGTTAATGTAGATGTCGTTATCTTTTACATAAGCTACCATTTCGCCGTTGGGCGAGAAGGAGGCTACCTGCTCTTTCCCTTCTTCCGATAGTGCTTTGATTTCCTTGCGCTTGATGTCGTACACATAAAAATCGGCCTTAAACGAATGACGGTAAACCGCTTTTCGGTTCACATAAACCAGTATCTTGGTCTCGTCGTTGTTCAGCTCGTAACTTTGAATATAGTGAATAGGACAATCTTCTATCTTTTCCAGGTCCATGATGATACCTACTTGCTTTCCGGTAGCATAGGCATATTTAACAATCTGTGTGGCTTTGTTTTCCAAGATGGTATAATGTATACCATCATTCATTGATTTCAAGCCGCTAACCGACTTGGCGTGGAAAGTATGGCTTTTATTTAAATCCTCTAGTGATACTGTTTTCTTTTGGGCTAGAACGGTTAAAGGCAGCAAGATGCCAATCATTAATAGAATCCTGTTCATTGTTATAATTGCTTTGTTGATTATATATTTTAATTGTTGAGCAAAACTAACAAAAACAAGGCCTAAATCAAACTCTCTGTTAGTTCCCCACCTTTTGAAATATGGATTACCTATCTATTTTAAATTTTTAGTAATGATGAACACTTGAATAGTATAAAAAAAAGTAATTTTAATTGGCATCAGACTTTATTTAAATGCCAATTCGACGAACAAAACCTAAACATTACTTAAGCATAGCAATGTAAGATTTTTTAAACCGGGATTACCTCGATACGCTTATGGCTGTTGATATTAAGGAATTTTTGAAATTCCCAATGACAGATCTCGTTTTATCTATGGTCTAGTGCTAAAGGAACACCTAGAGGATAAACGATAGAACTTCTTATTAAATCAATCCCACACATTGTACTAGAAGATAAATTACTTATTAAAGTAATATTTTGAGTGAGCTATCGGGCTGTACTCTGCGGTACAAACAAAACAATTAACTGAATTCGATGTTAGGTTAAAGTGTACTGGATGACTTTAAGGTCATTTCATAAAAGGAAAATGATATGCCAATATTTATGGATCGCCACGATGTATCTGAATCGGTTACTGCCGAAATTGTTGCACAACTTCACCAGGAAGATCTAAAAATTCAGCACAGATATGATTGTCGGGGATTAACATATTGGTTTGATGATATCAGGAAAACAGCTTTTTGTTTGGTGGAAGCACCCGATAGAGATGCCATTAATCAGATGCATGCAGATGCACATGGTGAAGTGCCTCATCAAATCATTGAAGTAGATGCTGCTATTGTTGAATCGTTTTTAGGCAGAATTGAAGATCCGGCAAAAGCTCAGGATACAAAATTAAATATCATTAACGACCCGGCCTTCAGAACAATAATGATGGTGACAATTGAGAATCACTCTTTTAAAATATCCGATCCTTTTTCTGCTTTTTCAAATGTGCAGCAATATTACAAACAGATACTTTCAATTCTGAATACCTTTAATGGAAATATTGTTCGGCAAAACAAGGAGGGTTTTCTGATTTCATTTCGAACAGTACAGGAAGCAGTTTTATGTGCTTTAAAGATTCATGAAAATTATAGGAGTTCTAGAACCCAATATCAAATCGATTTTACAGAATTACATATCGGATTGCATGCCGGTATTCCTGTAACCAATAAAAAATCAATTTTTGAAGATACTATTAAACTGGCTCAAAGAATGTGTTTTGTTTCCATTGCTGCGGTTGTTATCTCAACTGAAGTACAGCAATTGTTTGAGAGCGAAAATATTGGTGAAGATGTTAACGGAACTCAATTTCATGTGCTAACACCGAGGGAAGAAAAATTCCTCACCAGTTTAATGGAGTTTACTGAAAAAGAGTGGCAAAATCCTGAATTAAAAGTAGAAGATTTCGAGATAAATATTGGAATCAGCAAATCAAAACTTTACCGGGAAATGATTCGGTTAACAGGGAAATCACCAAATGTCTTTTTACTACATTTCAGGTTAAGAAAATCGTTGCGTCTATTACAAAAACAAAAAGGAAATGTATCTGAGGTAGCTTACAATTCGGGATTTAACAGCCCTTCCTATTATACTAAATGTTTCCGTAAAAAATACAGGATAATGCCTTCCGAATTGGTGCAGCTTTAACTTGTTGTTTCTTTCTTCTTTCTTTCTTCTTGTAATATTTCTTTGAACCAAAATTGCTTGCATTAGAACTAATTGTGGTAATAGATGACGTTTTCTTGTCATAGTTTTGTATACATATTTCAACAAAATGCGAGAGAGTGAATATTAGTTCTAAAGAACATAGGCATGTAATTCAATACTTTAAATTTATAAATTATGATAAATTCCGTAAGAGATGTGCAAAAAGACACCCAAGATGAGTTTGCATCAAAAATAAGGGGAAAATTAGTTTTTCCGGAATGTGCAGAATATGAAGAATCCAGAAAAGTATATAACGGAATGATCGACAAAAAGCCGGGGCTCATTGTAAAATGTGTTGATGTTGCCGATGTAATTGCCTCGGTCGACTTTGGAAGAAATAATAATCTGTTAACAGCTGTGCGCGGAGGAGGCCACAATGCTGGCGGATTAGGTATTTGCAATGATGGATTGGTCATTGACCTATCGGGAATCAAATTTATCCGGGTAGATACTTCGGATAATACGGTTCGTGTTGGTGGAGGTAATATTTGGGGAGAAGTGGACCATGCAACCCATCCGTTTGGATTGGCTGTTCCAGCCGGAATAATTTCAACCACTGGCGTTGGGGGTTTAACATTAGGCGGTGGTGTTGGTCATCTGTCACGAAAGTACGGTTTAACCATTGATAACCTGCTTGAAGCTGATATGGTTTTAGCCGATGGGAGTTTTGTTACTGTAAATAAAAATCAGAATAAGGAACTTTTCTGGGCGATTAGGGGAGGGGGTGGAAATTTTGGTATTGTTACTTCCTTTAAATTTCAGGCTCATCCGGTTACCACAGTTTATGGCGGTCCAACACTATGGCCGATTGAACAGACAGAAGAAATAATGGAATGGTACCATGATTTTATTCATGATGCACCGGATGAACTAAATGGATTTATCACAACTTTAAACATCCCCGGCCCGCCATTCCCCCCGGCATTACATCACAAAAAGTTTATTGGTATTGTTTGGTGTTATTCAGGCAATGTTAAAAACGGCCCTGAAATTTTAAGACCTGCAATGGATCTGAACCCTATATTTGAACATGTGGGAGAAATGCCTTATCCCGCTGTGCAAACTTTATTCGACGGACTCTTTCCTCCCGGAATGCAATGGTATTGGAAAGCAGATTTTTACACGGATATACCACCAGAAGCGGCAACTGCTCATAAGAAATTTGGATCCGAAATACCCACACCTCTGTCGCAAATGCACCTGTACCCGATAAGTGGCGCCGCAGGCCGGGTAGGTAAAAATGATACTCCCTGGGCCTATCGCGATGCAAAATATGCAGGTGTCATTGTCGGAGTTGACCCGAACCCCGCAAATAAAGATAAATTAACGAATTGGACTAAAGCTTATTGGGACGCACTTCATCCCTATTCATCTGGAGGAACATATTTAAACTTTATTATGGATGAAGGACAGGAACGCATCAAAGCCAGTTTCAAGGACAATTACCATAGGTTGACAAAGATTAAACACAGGTACGACCCAGCTAACTTCTTCAGCACGAACCAAAATATCGTACCTGCCGAATGATCTCTTGTCATTATATGAATAAAATAAGATCCTGTTGTTTTATATGGTTGCAGCAATAACGGAATAAAATGCCATGTATATTTTAAAGTAGAAATTAAAATTTCATAAGAAGACATCGTTGTAAAAATGGAAACACCTGTGCTGAGGGGTTTGGGATGGTTCCAACGATGATGGAGCGCCGTGCTGGTGTGGAAGTGAAACAACGAAGTGTCTTGCTTTAAAGTATATTCAATGTGTAATCCCTGCCAGCCAGCACGGCAGGTTGGGATTTTCTCTACCTATTGCGGATTAATCCGTTGGCATAGGGATCTGTCCCGGTAAAGAAAATGCCACGGAAAGGACTACACAATGGAAAGTTGCTCATAGCCTGGCTAAATACAACCTCCTCATTTGCTAACTTGTTCAAGGTCGGGTATTTAACGGATCGGATGTACCATGGATGTGTTTTGTATTATCCCCCTGCGACCAGCAAACTGGACTAAACTGTCGGTATGCCTGAAGATAAAGTTCCGACATTCTCCTGGCTATATTTTGTATAATTATTTTACGTGTATGTCTAATTTCTGCAATACAGAGGCAATAACAGAAGTTACAGATACATCCCGAAACGCATCCGGTATTTTTGCCGCATCATATTTAATTCATGTGTAAATATTTAAATATCCTTTATCATTGGCATATTATGGTCACTTTAAATAAATTAAGTAAAATTACATACAATGCCGACAATCCCTTTGGGTATTTCGATATGCAAAAATAATATATCTTTTATATGTGCAATCATGGCATGGTGGCGTGCCTTATTACTCCCTTTAATAATTCCTTTTCTTTAATACGGGTTAATTTTACCATGTAACGATATTTAGATTGTACTCCACTAACCTTAATCACAGTAGTCAAGAGAGATTACGAGGGAATGCCGATATAAAAAATCTTACATCGCAGATTTTTCGGAATGCTTAGATATTCTTAATGAAATTTACATTTTTGCAAAGTCAAACGACAAAAATAAGATAAGTTCTATGGTGTTATTTTATTTGTTGGTCAATAATACGGCTTAAACTATTGAACTATAATCGCACATGGTGTAAATTAGGGGTAACAGTATTAAACCTAATATTATTATCATGAAGAAGTCAGTATTAATTGTTTTTCTAACATTCTCTTTTTTGTTGACTGGATGCGATTTGATCAATAAAATAAAGGAACTCATTGGTGTTACAGTGCCCAATGCCACGGAACAGGCTATTGCTGTTCTTGATCGGGGGATCAATGAATTAGGGGCGGCTTCGGCTGATTGGCAAGATATCATGAACAAGGTGATATCTGATTTGCCCGACGAAATACAATCCACCATCAAGAACGAAGTTTCTAACCTGCTTCAGCGCGGTATCGCAGCTGCAGGAACAGAATTTCGTTGTAATGTTGATTTTCTGCGACATCGCATGAGGCAAGGTCTTCAACGGATTAAATCAAAAATGTTGGGGACGGAATTGCCACCCGTCGAACCACAACTTTGTCAGGTAGTACCTTCAGCAGTTGATATGTCACTGCCACAAAACCGTCGTAACAAAATTGAATTTTTTGGATACGATTTTGACATGACCAACGTGCAGGTTTTTCTGGTTAGCGGATCAAGTGAAATTAATATCACTAACCATTTGGATATGCCAACGCATTATGCTATGACGTTGAATCTTGGATCGTCAGGCGTACCATTAAACGCGCAAAGCAAACGAATAATCTTAAGATGGAATGGACGAAATATATCAACCATGGCCGTGATACAGCCTGCACCTGATATATGCGAAAGCAAGTTTGATAATTTTACGGTCTCCAATATATCCGTAATGCCACTTCATGCCACCATGCCGGGTAAGAGTAGGGGAGATAAGGAATTTGATGGGCATGGCCCACGCATGTATTGTTCTGTCAGTATATTAAACGAATCAACTCACCTGAGAGCTAGAATTTATGTCACTGCCAGCGAAACCAGAAGTGACTGGACCTATGGTAAAAGAGAACGTTATTTTACAATATATACCGCCGATCCGGGATTCAATATCGAAAAAGTAATCAGCAGTACATTTGCTTCTTATTCTTATACGGATAATGATCATGCTTTGGATGTTTTTGCCGGAAGCGGACCCGTCCAAAAATTTATATTCAATGGGGATGGTTCCGGAAACGATATCGGCAGAAATACAAAAGTGGAAATTCAGTTTAACACGTTTAGGGTGCAACTAAAGGAAACAGGCGATTGTGTTTCGACGGCCACTATCAGAACCTTGGAATTGGAAGGAAACATAAGTACAACTTTAATGGACAAAGTTAAAGCAACTCCTCAACTTAATTTTGTGGCGCCTGGCGAAGTGGGGGAAATGGAAGTAAGAAGCATTATGCTGCCTGACTCCATAAGTCAGTAGAACATTAACTACGAATGTGTTGATAGCAATTTGACGTGCAAAATAATTGCACGGTAAATACGAAACGTGGAAGTTCGCTGAATTTCCACGTTTGTATTTTCACATAGAATAAATATGGTTACGGTTGTTTATCCCAAAACAATAACTCATAATTTGTGCATTTGGTTAGAGAGAATATAGACATCAATGATTTTACAGTTCTTTTGAAAATCGAGCACTCCCTGGAGGTTTCAGTTGACAATTGTCTCCTTTGATGAGCCTGTAAATTGGAGTAGCCTTTTTGTGAATCATCAGGAAATGTTGACCTGACGGTAAAATTGGGAATGCACTTTTTCCAACAATTGGGGTTTGATCAGTTATTTGCACTAATAATCAGATTGAAAGCAAATAATTATTCCAAGATCTTTGGTTTTCTGCTTTTCGATTAAAAACCTATTTTTGCAGCTTAAAAATACCCAATTAATCATGAACAGTACATCAAAAACAGTAATTGGAACACCATTATCTCCTACAGCGACAAAAGTTATCATGTTAGGTTCCGGAGAATTGGGCAAAGAAGTAGTCATCGAGTTTCAGCGATATGGCGTTGAGGTGATAGCTATCGATAAATATAGAAATGCCCCGGCCATGCAGGTGGCTCACCGTAGTTATGAGGTTTCCATGCTGGATGGAGCGACACTGGCTAAAATTATTCGCCAAGAAAAACCCGATTACATCATTCCCGAGGTAGAGGCCATTGCAACGGATACTTTGTTGGAACTCGAAAAGGAGGGTTTTAATGTGATTCCCACCGCTAACGCCACCAAACTGACCATGAACCGTGAAGGCATTAGGACTTTGGCTGCCCAAGAACTAGGGTTGAAAACCTCACCCTACAAGTTCGCCGGAACCAAAGAAGAATTTGATGCAGCCGTAGCGGAAATCGGTTATCCCTGTGTGATCAAGCCTATCATGAGCTCATCGGGCAAAGGACAAAGTGTGGTGAAAAGCGAAGCAGACATTGATTATGCCTGGAACTATGCACTTGAAGGTGCTCGCGGAAACAGCGATCGGGTGATTATTGAAGGATTTGTGGATTTTGATTACGAGATAACTTTATTAACCATCAGCCATGTGGAAGGCGTTTCGTTCTGCGCTCCTATCGGTCATCGCCAGGAAGGAGGCGATTACCAGGAATCGTGGCAACCACAGTCCATGAGCGAGAAAGCTTTGGCAGATTCGCAATATATTGCCGAGAAAGTGGTGAAAGCTTTAGGCGGAAGAGGTTTGTTTGGTGTGGAGTTTTTCGTAAAAGGAGATACCGTTTATTTCAGCGAGCTTTCTCCTCGTCCGCATGATACCGGGATGGTAACCATGATATCGCAGGATTTAAGCGAATTTGCTTTGCATGTTAGAGCCGTGCTGGGTTTGCCCATTCCCAACATTGTTCAGCATGCACCGGCAGCCAGTAGTGTAATTATGGTAGAGGGGAACTCAAATCAGGTTACTTATTCAGGATTGGAGCAAGCATTGATTGAACCCGATACGCAAGTTCGGTTGTTTGGAAAACCTGAAGTACAAGGTGAACGAAGAATGGGTGTGTGCTTGGCAAGGGGAGCTTCGGTTGAAGAGGCCAGGGAAAAAGCGAATAAGGCGAGTAGGGCGATTAAGGTAAACCTATAGTCCCTGGTCTTGCGATAACGATCAATAGTGAAAAGCTTATAATTCAAAAGAAATGTTTTTATAGCTTTCCCATAGTCCTGTGCTTTAACCTTTTCCAAAGTTCAATACTTTGGGAAAGGTGGTAGTTTTTCCAACCCAAAATGTTTCAACACCCGCAAAGCCCTCAGTGTGTTCCACCTGCTTGCTTGCCCTGCTTTTTCCATCTCAATATGTATTTGGCCTGGGTGGGCCGCCTGGAGGTTCCAGCGGCCATCTTTTCTTCTCTTATTCAGGATAACATGTACAGCTGCCTCCATCCTGTCGTCCCACTTTCTTCCTGCATATCGAAAATAATCCAGTGCGCGTAAAATATCATACTTCCACCTGCTGGGATAGGGCATTCTCAAAAACTCTTTTCGGATTATTTCTCCGGTTCTATCTGACAGGAATAATTGATGAAGCAAAATAAACTCCTCCGCACTTTCACTTGCTTTCTGCAGATCTGTTATCCGATAGTTATATCCTGCTTTTAAAAATTCTATTATCCCTTCCAATACAGAAAGGGTGGTGTGCAAAGAACTATGCTTGGCACCACTTCTTGTTGTTCTGCAATTAAATCCTCCATCGGGCATAATTTCATTCAGAATGCTATCAACAACCGAGTATAATTTCTGTTCTTCGGTTTTAAAGTACGAAGCATAATTCAAAAACATAGCATTGACACATACATCGCTATGCTCAAATGTTGACGAACCCAGCTGAATACCGCCATCTTTTGATTTATGAGAACCCACTACCAAATCAATAGTTTCCTTAACAGCAAAATGATCAGGACAAAGATTTAGGTTGCGAAGGTCTAATAACGTGTAATGGGTAGAAATCCATTTGGGTTGATAAAACCCCATTCCCCAATGGCCGTTTGTATTTCGGTTTGATAAAAAACGTTTGCCCCAGCCTTCTTTGGCTATCCTCTGTTGAAGTTCCTTTTTGGTTTTTTCCAATAAATCACGGTGAACCTGGTACTGTATCGAAACATCACCAGCAAGCAACCACGTTATGATTTCTTGTTTGTTCATTGTTTATTTCAGCAAGCTATAAATTTAAATATCCTCTTCATTAAATCCTAATTCGTTATCCAAATGTTTTTTGAGATCCATTCTGACTCTTATGGCTTGTTAAACCCGGATTATGCATTAGAACTTCGTCGTGAACATTGAAAGTACAATCTTACTAGGTTTTCATCGTTATGGTGAGTTGAAGTGAAGCAGCGGAGTGTCTTGTTTTGAAACAATTTCAATGTGTAATAGATTTTCTAATACATATTGCGGGTTAAATGCAAAAGAGTAATTCAAAATAACGTATAGTTATGGTATATCTAATTAACCCGGAATATATTAGAGATACGTAATGAGCATTTAAAAAACCATAAAATAAGGAGTTGCTGAAACAAATCATAGCACCGCCCTGTGAGTTGAGGCAACTTAGTGAAATTCCTTGTTTTGAAGTAGTTTACTTGCGTAAAAGAATTTCGAATGCATATTGCGGGTTTAATACATTCCCTAACAACAGCTGCATATATCTTTATGCGGACCTTACAAAGTTGCACGAGGAATGGTTAAAACTGACGAGAGAGGCTCGATATGGCACAAAGGCTAAAAATACCACAAGAGCTGGTAACAACCTCTGGGAAAAGTAATATCAAGGTGTTTCCATTGTGTTGTATTTATTCGTAAATTTATATAGCATTCGTGTGCACAATATTGTACAACTTAAACAATTCGTTATGCCGGCATATCCTCAGTTAGATCAAATTGCCATCACGGTACGAGCGCATAGGGTACTTAAACAATTACTTCAGGAAAACCCTAAGCTGGATGAGATTATGCGGAATGCCCGCAATGAGACAGAAGCATTGATTGGCGTCCGGAATTGGATTGTTGCAGACTTTCGTAAAAGATCCGAAGCCTATCAATTTTATAAATATGAAGCACATGGCCGGGAGGTGTTCGATAAATTGGATTGGCAGGATTTTGCCACCATACGCTTGTTGGACTATATCGATAATGCCGGTAAGGAATATGAAGATTTAAACCTGAGAGGAGAAATTGCCGTCAGCAATCCCATAAAAATGATTTGGCTGGCTGTAACATATGGCAACGGAGGGGCAAAGCCTGCATTCTTCAAAGACATGCTTTATCTGTTTCGGCAATATAGGGGAGAGTATACTTGCCAAATGCCTTCAAAGGAAAAAATAGAGGAATGGATGGACAGGTATCCATCCGGCATGGATCCGCGTATTGTAAAACTGAGGGAAGAAAACCGAGAAAGGATTATAAATATCCTGATCGATAAAATGGACAAGGGAGAGATTACCGATTTAAAATATTTTTTTGAAGAAGGAATGTCCCATGAACAAAAGTTCCTAAAAGTGCTGGACTGGTGGGAAGATCATATGTTTCACCTCAGGTTTGCTGTCCGCTCCCCACAATTGCTCAATGAAATGCTGGGGAACTCGTTGGATCCGGATACCATGAAAATCCTGTACGAAGCCGAAGAGGCAGGCATACCGTTTTTTGTCAACCCTTATTACCTATCGCTTTTGCATGTGCGGGTACCGTATTTTGCGATAGGTTCCGATCTGGCTATTCGTTACTATGTTCTTTACAGTAAGCAGCTCGTGGAGGAGTTCGGAAATATTAAGGCCTGGGAAAAGGAAGATATTGTTAAGCCCGGCAAACCCAATGCAGCGGGTTGGATACTCCCCACCCATCATATTGTGCACCGACGTTATCCGGAGGTGGCTATTTTTATTCCGTCCACCATGGGGCGAGCTTGCGGTGGTCTTTGTGCATCCTGCCAAAGGATGTACGATTTCCAGAACGGCCATTTAAACTTTAACCTGGACAAGCTTAAACCTAAAGAAACCTGGGAAGAGCGGATGAAAAGTATCATGCGATATTGGGAAAATGACACCCAGCTCCGCGATATTCTTATCACCGGAGGTGATGCTTTTATGAGCAGTGATCATTCGTTAAAGAAAATTCTGGATGCTGTTTACGAGATGGCACGGAATAAAAAAACGGACAATGAAAAAAGAGCAGATGGTGAAAAGCATGCCGAGATGGTCCGGGTAAGGTTGGGAACAAGATTGCCGGTGTATCTTCCTCAACGGATAACTCCGGAGCTTATTACCATACTAAAAGAATTTAAAACCAGGGCATCTGAAATTGGCGTGAAGCAATTTCTTATCCAAACCCACATTGAGTCGCCCCTGGAAATTACTCCGGAGGTGGCTGTGGCTGTGAAGAAGCTCATTTTTGCCGGTTGGACGGTGACCAACCAGCATGTTTTTACATCGGCATCGTCGCGCAGGGGGCATACCAATAAGTTGAGGCAGTGCTTGAATGATATAGGAATTCTTACCTACTACACTTTCTCGGTTAAAGGTTACATGGAGAATAGTTTCAACTTTGCCACCAATGCCCGCGCCGTTCAGGAGCAAGTGGAAGAAAAACCTATGGGTAAAATAGCTGAAGAATATCACGATAGCATAAAGGAATTTCCCATGAATGCCGAAGAAATGGTTGACAACATTAATAAACTGCGAAAAGAAGCGGGCATCCCATTCCTGGCCACAGACCGCAATGTATTGAATCTTCCCGGTGTAGGGAAAAGTATGACATACAGGGTGATTGGTATTACAAGGTATGGTAGGCGCATATTGGAATTCGATCATGACGGTAACCGAAACCACAGCCCCATTATACACAAAATGGGTAAGGTGGTTATTATAGAATCCAAATCTATAAGCGAATATTTAAATCAGCTGGAAGAAATTGGAGAGGACATTTCAGAGTACGAAAGCATCTGGGGCTATTCCATTGGTGAAACCGAACCCCGGCTTTCTGTTTACGAATATCCTGACTATGATT
Source organism: Saccharicrinis sp. 156 (assembly GCF_050589685.1). Taxonomy (NCBI): domain Bacteria; kingdom Pseudomonadati; phylum Bacteroidota; class Bacteroidia; order Marinilabiliales; family Marinilabiliaceae; genus Saccharicrinis; species Saccharicrinis sp. 156. The sequence goes on along the minus strand of NZ_JBNGOS010000003.1, from coordinate 8,714 downwards.
TTAAAGTGGTGGATGAAATGACGAATTTGAAGATTCCGGAGTAGGTTGTTTGTGGAAATATGTCGCTATATATTGCAACTCGTGCGTGATATATTTTCGCTATGTTTAAACAAATGACTTTGATGGAATAAAATATCGCAAAATTCACATTGTAAGGGGTTGCTCCATAATTCAGGGGCAGCTATATTTTTAACAGATATTAGAGAAGATTGTTGATGCCAATGCAGCTTGCGATAATGAAGGGTATATAAGGAAAAGTGCAATTAAAAATAAATGAGATGCACCTATTCGCAAAGGAGCATATGAAGATAAATGAAGACAATCAGGTAACAATGGAAAAGATAAAAAAGATTGGAGTGTTCTCCTTCGGGAGATTCCATGCGGTATTAGGGGGGCATATTGGACTAGTTTGCGGAGTTCTTTATTCTTTTGGTGGACTAATCGTCGATGTGCTTGTAACTATGAATTGGATGGTCTCAACAGAAACACCTGGGTTAAGTTTCGGCACCGTCCTGGCATTCGGCGCACTTATTGGAATGCCTTTACTTTTTTCAGCTGCCGGTTTTATATGGGGAATGATTGGGGCCGTATTGTATAACATATCCGTAAAATGGTTTGGCGGAATCAATTTGCACTTTGAATAAGAAAAACGAGGTTTATCAAAACATCATTGAAAAATGAAAATCGGAATGTGATAAGGAATTACAGTATAAAAGACCCTATAAGGTACTGTGACAAATGGAAAAACAGAAAATGAAACGCGCCCTGAAAATTCTCTGCCAGTGGCGAAACATGCTAATTGAGTTCTATCGAATACGTTCGAAACGTAAAATTATCCGAGATCTGTCATTCGGAATATGAAAAATCCTTATTGTCAGCAGGCATCAGCCGTATCGAGAGAATACCGGTTTAGAAAATCTTACATTGCTATGTTTAACCCGGATTATGTATTGGAGGTTCGTCATGAGCATTGCAAGGACAATAAAACAAGGCATTACTGAAACGAGGATAGCATCGTTCTGGTGAGCTGAAGTGATGTAACGAAGTGTCTTGTTTTAAAGTAATTTCAATGTGTAATAGAATTTCTAATGCATATTGCGGGTTTAAGTAATGTTTAAATTTTAATCATCGAATTGGCATTTACATGAAGTATAATGACAATTTGGGGATTATGATGAGATGAAAGCACTGTTGATTATTATATTCCGTATTTTTTAGGGTCAAAAAAGTTTACCCGGGCTAAATAAATATACTGAAGCTAAAGGGTATGAACAGGATACCCCGGTTATTGAAATTTCTAATAGTCAAATTAGAAAATCTTGTACATAAAAGAAATAGGAACCAAATGAAATCATGACGTAATCATTTAGTAAATGGCGATAAGGCTTATTGTTTCAATGCCGCTTTGGTAAAAATATACTCCGGTATTTCCTGGTTGAACTTAATGCTATTTATCTGTATTTCTGTTCCGTCACCATTTTTCAACATGTCCTTGTATTTGATTTTCATGGGATACCATTTTTCCTGTACTTTCTGTAAATCACCAAGGGTGGTGCTTTTTAACAGTTGACCGCTTTTGGCAAATAATTCTTCTCGCAAGGGCACGTAATGTTGGGCATCTACCCATATTTTTCTGGAGTGGTATGCAACATCTTCAATACTGGCAGTAAGTTTCAGTACAAAAGTTTTCCTTCCGTCGTTTTCCTCTGTTGCTATAATTTCCGCATTGTATATCTCCGTCAGTTTGCGGTTGTCCATCATGTCTTCGTACGAAAAGTCTGATCCCATAACCGATTGGCGCAGCATATGACCAGATATTTGTATGATTCTGTCGGTAGAAGGGGAGTAGATCCAAAGCCTGTCTTCAAGTTTTAGCATTTTAGTCCCCATTTCACGTGCAGGTGAAAGATATTCTGTAAAAGATTTTTTATCACCTACCGAATAGGTTCTGGAAGTCAGCGTGCGACTGATGCGCCTTCCGTGAATGGTCATCGATGATTCGACTACCCGGTTTTCGGCCGACATGTTTAAATCTACCTTCTGCAGGATTTCATTGGCCGTTTGCGCTTTAATGCTTGCGCTTGCCAGTAACCCTAACAATAATACGGTTGCTTTCATGCGTTTGTTTTATTTGTCGTAACATGCTATTTTCAATCTGATCAATCTCGTCTGACTATGCCCGTTAAACTTCCAGTTCCTTAAACAATTGTGCTGTGTTGCGCTTGTAAATGGCCAGTCCGGCCAGAGCGTTGCCAAGTGTCATGGCAATTAAGCCGGGAAGGAAGCCGATATAAAATAACTCCGGACTTACCTTAGCTCTATATACCGTAGGCATCATCATGGTGAGGTCTTTTGTTAAGGCGCTAAAATCGATACCGTTTTCTTGCAGGTAGTAGGATGCTACCAGACCCAGTAATGTTCCCAGGATAGATCCGGCCAAACCAATGATAATAGCTTCGTAAACCATAGTTAGGTAGATTTGTCCTTTTTCTTCGCCCAAGGCAAGTCTTACACCATATTCGCTATAGCGGCGCAAGCCTCCAAGTAAACCGGTATTCCACAACACCACCGACATGGCGCCAACAAAAATAACGATCATCATGGTGCTCATCCTTTTGGCCATCGGTAAATATTCTTTCATGCCGCCCATTTCACTGAGTTTAAACATCTGCGGGGAAAATTCGTCTTCAACTAATGAAAACTTACGATTGAATGTGGTCTTTACCGAATCGGCTCTGGCATCGTCGTAGCCACCTTGTGTAAAATAACCCAGTATCTCACTTGTGGCATCCTCCATGTCAAGGGCAAGGCGGGCATCCCGGATGTCGACGATTATAGCTCCTCGGTCCAGCATGGTATTACCGAAGCTTACCGTACCGGATAGCGTGAAGGTTTTCAGCATCATGCTGCCATTCATGGTGGTACCAAAAATACTTATATCATCCCCTATATTTACGCCGAATTTATCAGCAAAGTCATTGCTGATAAGCGCTTCTCCCTGTTTTGTTGGCAATGAGCCTTTCACTAAAGCATTGGTAATGTTCATCCTTTGCACTTCGTTGGTGCCGGGAGAAAGCATGTCGATGGCCTTTCCTGCGGCCGGCCCTTGTGCCCTTGTTTCGCCATTTTGATCGGGTACATCCAACAAACCACCAAAATGTATCCTGTTCACCCATTCCATATTGGTATAGTCGTTTTTGAGTTGCGCCGTTAATTGCTCCACATTCATCAAAGCCAGGTCGTTGGGCAGTTGGTTCTTGTTCTCGGCAAACGAACGCGTCATGATTTTAACATGGCCGGTGGTGAAATTGGCATTTAGGTCAATCATATCTCCAAATACCCCACCTATCCATCCACTCATAAAAACGGTGAGGAATACGCCAAGTGAAACTACTATAATAGGCAATACACTTCGGCTTTTGTCTCTTACTACTCCTTTTAAAATAAATCGTATCATCATCCTGTTCTTTACGCAATTTTCCCTTTTAAAGCATCTGTTGGGTTCATTTTGGAAATCTTTTTGGCCGGAATATAACTGACTATTGTTGCAGCTATCACCACCAGGATTAGGGTGCCGATGATAAGCCCCAGGCTGTAGTATGGATATATGGTGTCAGCAATGGTAAGGCCCATGTCTTGCGAACCAAAGGAAATTCCTTTGGTGTTTATATACATAAAAAGGGGGATGCCGTAAATTGCACCTGCCATAGCGGCCAGAATACTATGTGCTGCGCCTTCCACGGTAAATATTCCCACCACCTGCGCGCGGGTCATTCCCAATGCTATATGGGTGCCTATTTCTTTTTGTCTGCGGAAAATGGAAAGCACTTGTGTGTCGAAAATGGCCAGGAGGGCAATGGTCAGCAATACAGCCTGTAATATGGTTCCTCCCGCTTTTTTCGATTTGATAAGTTTGTCGAAATCGGCAAGTAGTTCATCTGGATCTTTAAATAACCAGCCTGTTATATCGCCACCTTCGTACTTTTCGCCGACTACCAGCAGTGTTGCTTCGTTTGTGAGGTCGGTCATTTTTTGCAATACTCCCAATTGGATATATATCTGGCCATGGTCAATCGAAGGAACATTGCACTGAAAGACAGACGCAATATATATCTCGCGGGCATCAAAGGTTCCGTTTTTGTCGCGCCATCGAACCAATACCTTGTCGCCCGCTTTTAACTTTGTGTTTTCTGCCATCCTTTTGCCTATAATGGCGGAATACTCATCCTGCACATTGTATAAATCGGCAGTAGGTAATTTGAGGATTTGTTGGAAGGGCTCTACACCCTTCAGAACAATGCTTTGTAACCGTCCCTGAGGATATATAGTGGCCTGTGAAATTAATACGGGAGTAACCTTGCGCTCTTTTATTAGGCTATTGACTTCTTCCGACAGAAGTGCATGGGATTCTTTAATGGTATAAGGGTCGTATTTATCATACCCCGGGTGCCAGAACTGTCCCTGCCCGATTTCCCAGTCTTGGGTGTCGTTCCTTCCCTGCCTGTTCCACCCGTCGATCATACCGTTGTAAAATATGATAAGCACAAAGGCAAAGGATAATACCGATACGTTGAGAAAGGTTCGGAGTCCGGCACCCATCAAATTTTTATATGCCAGTTTTAGTGCGATCATAATGCTGGTTTTTAGGAGTTGGTTTCGTCACTAACAACTTTACCGTCTTCCAGGGTAATAATCCTGTTAAGATATTTCATCACCTTTTCGTCGTGCGTGGCAAAAAGGAAGGTCACGTCCAGTTCTTCGTTCAACCGTTTCATGGTTTGCAAAATATGGTGAGAGTTTTTTGAGTCGAGATTTGCAGTCGGTTCATCGGCCAACACAATCTCAGGCTTTTTTACCATGGACCTGGCAATAGCTACCCGTTGGCATTCTCCCCCGGAAAGCATGTTGGGTGTTGACAATGCTTTGTCGGTCAGACCGACCCACTCCAAGGCTTCCAATACCGCTTTTTTTCTTTCCGATTTCGATTTCTTTTGCAGAAGAAGTGAGTACTCAACATTTTCGAATACCGTATAAACCGGTAATAGGTTATATGTTTGAAATATAAAACCAATATGTTGGTTGCGCAATCCAGCCGACTGTTTATGACTTAGATCGGAAACGGATTTGTTCATAACAATAGCACTGCCACTAGTTGGTATGTCAAGCGAGCCTATGATGTTTAACAGGGTTGTTTTGCCCGAACCGCTTGGACCTACCAGACCGGCAAACTCGCCCTTGCCAAAGTTTAGGTCGATGTTATTGAGTGCGGTAAAGTATCCTTTGCCTACCGGAAATTTTTTTACCAATGCATTTATTTTAATTATATCCATCTTATTGACTATGTGCATTAACAATAATTCTTCTCGTTAATGGTTAAAAGCAAACAATAATTGTATGCCAGCCCCGCCCAGTATATTTTCTTCTGAGCTCGTAACTGGTAGCATGCTGTCTATAGGATTCCAATAACCCATAATGTAAAGCGATGTTTTGTTAAATTCCTTTTGCCAGTTTACAAATCTGTATGCCGACTTGTTATGCCAATCGAAATAGGTAATAAAAGTTAATTTGTCGAACATGCCGATGGGATAGGATAGGGTAAGAGCGGAAAAGTTTGTAGCGTCTCGAAAGGAAAAAGCTTTTTCGTCATTGGCGATAACCATGTGTTCCGCGATTATGCTTAACCCTGACCCAATGCCAAATGTATAATCCGTTCCGGCGGTGAATATTTCGCGGTTGCTATATTTTCCGAGGTTTTCTCCCTTGTTTACCCAAACGCCTTCAATCCATACTCCGATTACTTTATCCCATCTCGCATCGAGTCCTATTCTGTTTTCAGGGATAACATCATATTCAGGTATTGTATTGTTCAAATTTCTTGAATCGGCCATTCTGTGATGGAACGACAATCCAGCCTCACCCGATGAAACGGGGTACTGAACCCTTCCTCCGAACTCAGGGTAACCTTTCTTCGTCGTTAAAAATTCTATACCTTTTACGCTATGGTTACTATACAAACACCAGAGCCATATATTGGTGTTGTTGAGGAAATAATAACGGCCTAAAACTCCCCATACCCCGTTAGTGAGTAGTAAAGGGTCGCGGGGATCAACCTGGTCGAACCATCGTAAAGGCCTGAGCATGGTAGCCGACCCAAAGTTTATCTTCTGCAAACCGATGCGTACTTCTAACTGTTTGGAGGAATATCTTCCCCAGGCTCTGTATGTCCTTATCCCGCCATGGGTAGAGATAGAATCTATTGAACGATAACCAATATTGCCAAAAATATTCGCCGAGACTTCAAAATCAATTTTGTTGTTTTTGTTTAAAGAAATAGCATAGTTTAACTGAGGAATGTATCTACTACCTGCAAGAAGGGGGACGGGGTTGTCGGGATTGTAAAGCGTCCAGGCCGAAAATTGACCGTTGTGTTCGGGCATGTTTTTCGGAATCTGTTCTGTGTTCTGTGCTTCTGCGCTGATTACCAGAGTAAGAACCACCCACCCAATAAGTCTGCATTTTAACATTTTGTTTGCATAATGTCGTAAAACATAAAGTTTATAGGTGCTGTAACAAGGTAATCAAGGCTATTGTAACCTGATACAAATTGTACGTCTTTTATCATTTGAATCATCTGGTACGTGCAATATATGATGAATTCGATTTTTTATTTTTTTATTAGTTGTTCTTTCGAATATCAATAAATCAGTAAATAATTTAAAGGCGGTTGGCTGTTGTTTTTTCGATGGATTGTTGTAAACCAGTTGTTGGGTTTTTATTAAATATACGAATTAAATATAAGATGGCAAAGACTGTAAACACATGGTTAGGGGTATTGGTTTTTACGCTCGCTTTTTTGTTATTTGTCCTTCCCTCACCCTTAAATTCCCTTCTAATGAGAACCGTGCACATGCTCTCTTTTGGGAGAGACGGAGGTGTGGGGTGGGAATAATGTTTTAAAAGCGAATTCCCTGAAATCACGCTTGTACCTTTATAAGGTTGTATTTTCTTATTGACTTTTGTGTTTTAATAGTCTAAATTTAGGTGACTATTAATTTAAACCATAAATGATATGAAGAAAATTGTATTTTATCTGATGGCAGGTATTTTAATGGCGGCCTGTACCGAACAAATTGTAGATGAGGAAATAACCCTGGATGACCAAAGTATTAGTCTCAAAAGCGCAAAAAACAATGTAACCTATACGGCAGATGCTTTTTTAATATTATCAGATGATATGTCTGATGCAATGGAGGATGATATTATGAAAGCGAATGGAAAGATCAAACGGAAGCATCCTGAAATTGGGATGTATCTTGTTGAATCAGATGATTTAAGTTTTACAAAGAATGCTAAAAAAATAAAAGGGGTTAAATATGTTTTGCCCGATGTGCAATTGCAATGGTTAGAACCCAACAAATCTGACGAGCTGCAGTTTGTTCCCATGCATTTGGGATCAAACGAAATTTATTACGGTTACCAGTGGAGTATGGATGCCATCGATGCACCAGGTGCCTGGGATAAAGGATATACAGGAGAAGGGGTCCGGGTGTTTATACTTGACAGTGGAATTGATGCCGAACATCCGGATTTGGCACCTAACTTAAACACGGATCTGTCAATATCATTTGTTGCCGGAGAGGATTACAATATTCAGCCGGGTTTTTATTTTAACCACGGAACCCATGTGGCAGGAACTGTTGCTGCAGCGGATGGGCCCGATTTGGGAGGTGTTGATTTTGGTGTAGTTGGTGTAGCTCCTAATGCCGAGATTGTGGCCGTAAAGGTGCTCTCGGAATACACAGGGTCCGGAGGGTTTTCGGGTATCTACTCAGGGATAATTTATGCGGCCAACAACGGGGCTGATGTTATTAATATGAGTTTGGGTTCTCAACTTCCAAGAAATGGTTTTGATGTGGAATTGCCCGACGGAACCATAGTTGAAGTTAAAGCCAATGAAGTGGCCGCCTATATTAATGCGTACCAAAAGGCCATTACGTATGCTTATCAAAAAGGTGTATTGGTGGTAACTTCTGCCGGTAACGATGCTATCGATGCCAACCATACAGGTAATTTGGTGATTCTACCTGCAAGCTTAAATCACTTGTTGGCCATTTCCGCTACCGGTCCTTATGGAATCGCTTTTGATCCGAATACCGATCCTGATATACCAGCCAGTTACACAAATTATGGTCAGTCCTTGATAGATTTGGCTGCTCCCGGCGGCGATTTCGATTATCCCGGAGATTATTGGTGGTACGATATGGTGTTCAGTACCATCAGTAACGGTTGGGGGTTCTCCGCGGGAACCAGCATGGCCGCTCCGCATGTGGCCGGAACAGCTGCTTTAATTATAGAAAAATATGACGGAAATATTACACCAAGCCAAATCATATCAATCCTGAAGCAAACTTCAGATGACCTGGGTAAACCAGGTAAAGATGCATATTATGGGCATGGTAGAATCAATGCTTCCAATGCTGTTGAATAAATATTTTAATGAATAATTTAAAAGTCCATGTTGTTGTTGACATGGGCTTTTTTTATGGTTACAATTAAACCCGGATTATGTATTGGGGGTTCGTCATGAGCATTGCAAGTACAATAAAACAAGGCATTACTGAAACGAGGCATAACTTGTCCCGATTACTTTCCATAGCCGTTAACTTTAGCCATTAAAAATTAAATTAATTATTTCTGGATGCGTTTGTTTTTTC